>NZ_JCADBK010000009.1:0-272740 GCF_059358955.1 Nonomuraea sp. CX421
GGGCGAAAGACGATCGGCCGGGCCAGCACCCGCTCACGCCGGACGGAGCCGGGCCTGCCCAGATGGCCGTTGCGGACATGGGCGTGCAGGGTGGTGTAGGCGTCGGCGACCTTCTTGATGACGTGCTGCGCGGCCTGGGCCGCCAGCCCGTACCTGTCCTTGACCTGCCCGTAGACGTGCCTGCGCAGATCGTAGTTGCGAAACACCCGCCGGTCGTGGGCGAGCTGCGAGACCCAGGTGGCCGCGTCGTTGACCGCGCGCAACGTCGCCTCCAGCGCCGCCGCCTGCTCAGGCGTCGGCAGCAGCTTCACCCGCACCACCAGCTTCACCTCGAACACATTATCGCCAAGCCCACGCCACCGGGATGGAAACCGAACCCCGGCGTGAGAAGAGGGCGGACGCGTCGTCCGCGCGCTTCACGCGCATGTGATCTTCACCCCGAAGCATCGATCGGCGGAGGTGTTCACCGGCGAGATCCCGCGTCACCGCGAACATCATGATCGAGGTGTGCGACAGTCTCGGAAAGGGGGCCGACCCGAGTTCAACGGCGAGGAAGATCACCTGCACCCACTCGCGCACCACCTGCCCAAAGCCGCCCTCTCGACGCCGGTGAACAGCCGCAAAGGCGTGTCCGCCCGGCTCCTGCGCCATCCGGCACCTACCCGTAAGTACCTGCGCGGCGCGCATTTCTGCTCACGGTCGTCATTCGACACCTCCCGCGGCGGCGCACCCCCATCGATCGTCAACGAGTACATCAGCAACCAGAAATCCCCGGGCTGAGCCGCTCCACGGCCGACCGGTCACCGCACCGCTCGGGCCTTGGCGGCCCTCCCGCGCTGTCGTTTCCTCCCGGTCGTAAACGCCAGGGTTCCACGCCAGATCCCACTGAAATCCGGTTGCGGTCATCCGCAGGATGGTTGGCATGAGTGTCGACTCCCATCCACCCGCGTCCGGCGTGCGGGTGCCCTGGCAAGAGATCCATCCGGCCGTCCGCGAGGCGGTCGAGGAGTTCCTCGGCGGACCCGTGGCCGAGGCGGTCACCCAGACGGGCGGCTTCTCGCCCGCCGCGGCGGTGCGGGTGCGCACCGCCGGCGGGCGGCGCGCCTTCGTCAAGGCCGTCGGCCCCGAGCCCAACCCCGACAGCGTCCGCATCTACCGCTCCGAGGCCGAGATCGCCGCTGCCCTGCCGGCCTCCGTGCCGGCCCCGCGGCTGCTGACGAGCTTCGATCTCGACGGATGGGTGACCCTGGTCTTCGAGGACATCGACGGCCGCCACCCGGCCCTGCCGTGGCGGCGCGACGAGCTGGACCTGGTGCTCGGCGCCGTGGAGCGGATGTCCGCCGCGCTCACCCCGGCCCCGATCAGCGCGCCGACCATCGCGCGGCGCTACGCCGACGCCTTCCGCGGCTGGCGCGACCTGCTCACCGAGGACACCACCGGGCTCGACCCGTGGGCGCTGCGTCACCTCGCCGCCCTGGCCGACCTGGAGTCGGGCTGGCCGGAGGCGGCGACCGGCGACACCCTGGTCCACGCCGACCTGCGGGCCGACAACCTGCTGCTCACCGGCGACCGCGTCTACGTCGTCGACTGGCCGTGGGCGTGCGTGGGCGTGGCCTGGTTCGACCGGGTGGCCATGCTGCCGTCGGTCGGCATGCAGGGCGGCCCGCAGCCGCACGAGCTCATGCCCGACCCCGATCCCGCCGTCACCGCCGTGGTCGCCGCGATCGCGGGCTTCATGGTCCGCCACGGCCGCCTGCCCGATCCGCCGGGCCTGCCGACGGTCAGGGCGTTCCAGCGGGCTCAGGGCGTGGTGGCGCTCGAGTGGCTGAAACAGCGCACCGGCTGGGTGTGACCCGTCCGGCGGGTAGGCTAAACAGTCGTGCTGGTCCTGGCTTTTGATACCGCGACTCCCGCCGTCACCGCCGCGCTCCACGACGGCCGTCAGGTGCTCGCCGAGTCGACGACGATCGACGCTCGGCGCCACGGTGAGTTGCTCGCTCCCACCATCGAGATCGTCCTGCGCGAGGCCGGGGCCTCGCTCGGCGACGTCACGGCCATCGTCGCGGGCAGTGGCCCCGGTCCCTACACCGGCCTGCGCGTCGGGCTGATGACCGCCCAGGGGTTGGCCGTCACGGCGGGAGTCCCGGCCTACGGCGTCTGCACCCTCGACGCCGTCGCCTACGGCGGCGGGCTGACCGGGCCGTTCCTGGTCGCCACCGACGCGCGGCGCAAGGAGGTGTTCTGGGCCCGCTACTCCGACCTGCGCACGAGGGCCGACGGCCCGTTCGTCGACCGGCCCGCCGACGTCCCCGTGGCAGGCGCGCCGGTGGTGGGGGCCGGCGCCGACCTCTACCCGGACGTGCTGGGCGGGTCCAGCGGCCCGCCCTACCCCTACGCCGGTGCGCTGGCCGCGCTGGCGGCCGAACGCATCGAGGCGGGTGTCCCACTTGACCCGCCGCGCCCGATCTACCTGCGGCGGCCCGACGCGGTGGTGCCGGGCGCGCCCAAGCGGGTGACCGCGTGAGACTCCGGCAGATGACCGAGGCCGACCTGCCGACGGTCATGGCGATCGAGCGGGCCACGTTCCCGTTCGACGCGTGGAGCGAGGGCATGATGCGGGGCGAGCTGGGCGATCAGCCGCGCACCCGCCACTACGTGGTGGCCGTGGTCGACGACGTGATTGTCGGCTACGCGGGCCTGGCCGCCGCGGCCGACCAGGCCGACGTGCAGACCATCGCGGTGCTGGAGTCCCACCAGGGCACCGGCGTCGGCGGCGCCATGCTGGCCGAGCTGCTGGCCGAGGCCCGCAGGCGGGGAGCACGGGAGATCTTCCTGGAGGTCCGCTCCGACAACCCGCGGGCCCGCGGCGTGTACGAGCGCTTCGGGTTCGAGGAGATCGGCCTGCGCCGCCGCTACTACGACGACGGCACCGACGCGATCATGATGAGAAGGAAGCTGGATGGCTGACGCACCCCTGGTCCTCGGCATCGAGACCTCCTGCGACGAGACCGGCATCGGACTCGTCAGGGGCCACACCCTGCTGGCCGACACGATCGCGTCCAGCATGGACGAGCACGCCCGCTTCGGCGGCGTGGTGCCGGAGGTGGCCTCGCGGGCTCACCTGGAGGCGATGACGCCGACCGTCGAGGCGGCGCTGGCGAAGGCGGGAGTCGCCTTCTCCGACATCGACGCGATCGCCGTGACGGCAGGTCCGGGGCTCGCCGGGGCGCTGCTCGTCGGCGTGGCCGCGGCCAAGGCCTACGCGCTCGGGCTCGGGGTGCCGCTCTACGGCGTCAACCACCTGGCCGCCCACGTCGCCGTGGACCAGCTCGAACACGGCCCGCTGCCCAAGCCGTGCATCGCGATGCTGGTGTCCGGCGGCCACTCCTCGCTGCTGCTGGTGCCCGACGTGGCCCAGGACGTGATCTCCCTCGGCTCCACCGTCGACGACGCCGCCGGCGAGGCTTTCGACAAGGTCGCGCGGGTGCTCGGGCTGCCGTTCCCCGGCGGCCCGCACATCGACCGGGCCGCCACCTCGGGCTCCGGCACCGCCGTCGCCTTTCCCCGGGGCAAGCTCGACGACGGCACGCTCGACTTCTCCTTCTCCGGCCTCAAGACGGCCGTGGCCCGCTGGGTGGAGGCGCGTCAGGCGGCCGGCGAGACCATCCACGTGCCCGACGTGGCCGCGTCGTTCCAGGAGGCCGTGGTCGACGTCCTGACCCGCAAGGCGCTCCAGGCGTGCCGTAAGTACGACGTGCACGATTTGCTGATCGGCGGCGGCGTCGCGGCCAACTCGCGGCTGCGCGCCCTGGCCCGCGAACGATGTGACGCCGCGGGCGTGCGGCTGCGGGTGCCCCGGCCAGGGCTGTGCACCGACAACGGCGCCATGGTCGCCGCCCTGGGCTCCGACCTGGTGGCGGCCGGGGTCACACCGTCGACGCTGGGCATCCCGGCCGACTCCTCGATGCCCATCACGACCGTCCACGTGTGACCACCTGAAGGGGGGTGAGGTCCCGCTGTGCGGCGCGGGACCTCACGCGCGGTCACTCCTTGCGAGTCGGCCGGAGCAGAGCCTCGGCGAGCGCCAGCATGGTCTCCTCCAAGGCGCCGAGGCGCTTGGTGAGATCGGTGGTGGCCGGCTCGACGATGCCGGTGACGGTCTGAGCGAGCTCGTCACGGTCGGGACGGGTCTGGACGATCTCGGTGAGCGTCGCCGCCGCCACGGCGAGGCGCTCGACCTGGGCGGTCGCCTCGGTGGCGAGCAACTGGCTGATCCGGTCACCGATGTCGGACGTGCCGGGCAGCCGCTGCACCCGCTGGTTGATGGCCTCGACACGGTCGTCGACGGTCTCGAGCTGCTCTCCGGCCTGCTCGGCGCGGGCGGCGAGGTCGGTCAGGTGGACGTCGACGCCGTCGAAGCGCGCGTGCAGCCGGGTGTCGACGGCGTCGAGCCGGGTCGCGAGGTGGGTGTCGACCTTGTTGAGCCGGGCCGCCAGGTTGCCGTCGGCGGTGTCGAAACGGGCCGCCACGCTGTTGTCGACGGAGTCGATGCGGGTGGACAGGTGGGTGTCCACGGTGTCGAGGCGCGCGGCCACGTTGGTGTCGACCGTGTCGATGCGGGCCGCGAGGTCGGCGTCGACGCTGTCGAGGCGCGCGGTCAGCCTGGCGTCGACCGTGTCGAGCTGGGCGGTCACGGTGTCGATGCCGGCCGCCAGGTTGGTGTCGGCGGTGTCGAGCCGGGCCGCGACGTTGGTGTCGACCCTGTTGAGCCGGTTGGCCACGGTGTCGATGCGGGCGGCCAGGTCGGAGTCGACCGTGTCGAGCCGGGCGGCCAGCTTGGTGTCGACCATGTCGAGCCGGGCCGCGATGGTGGAGTCGACGGAGGCGATGCGGGCGGCCAGGCCGGTGTCGACGGCCTCGAAGCGGGCGGTCACCGTGCTGTCGACGCTCTCGAAACGACCGGCGACGCGCTCGAACCCGGCGGCCAGCTTGGCGTCGACCGTGTTGAAGCGGCCGGCGACGGCGCTGTCGACGCCGTCGAAGCGGGTCGTCACGTGCTCCTCGATCTCGTTGAGGCGCTCGTCGAGGGACTCGAGGTGGTTGTCGACGTGGTTGAAGCGGCCCTCGTTGCGCGTCGCGGTGTCGCTCAGGTGCTGGTCGACGGCGGCGACCCGGCCGTCGAGCGTGGTGACCAGGCCGGTGAGGGCGTCGAAGCGGCCGTCGTGCCGGCCCAGCCGGCCGTCGACCGCGGCCAGCCGCTCGCCGGTCGCGCCGAGCCGCCCCTCGACGCCGTCGAGGCGTACGGACAAGCGCTGCTCGCAGGCGTCGAGGTGGGTCGTGAGCTGTTGCCCGGTGTCTTCGAGGAGACCGGTGACGTGCTCCTCGACCGCCGCCAGGCGGCCGGACAGGTGCTGCTCGGAGGCGGCCAGCCGACCGGCGGCGACGTCGACCTGGGCGGCGAGAGGCTCGGCGACGGCGGCGAGCTTGTCGTCGAGGCCCTCGGACAGGCCGGTCACCGCGCCCTCGATGCGGTCGGTGCGCGCGGTCAACTCGGCGAGCGACTTGTCGAGCCGCGTGAAGCGGCTGGCGGCCATCTCCATGCTGGAGTTGAGCTGGCTCAGCTTGCCGGCGAAGTCGCCCATCCGGCTGACGATGCCATCGCCCCGGTCGAGCACCGACTGGAGCCGGTTGAGGGCCTCCTCGACCCCGATGCCGATGGTGCCGAGGTCGGCCCAGAGGCCGGGCAGGTCGCCCACCGGGGCGACGTGCCGGCTCACCGACTCGACCCGGGCGTCGACCGATCCCACCTGCTCGCCCACCGCGTCGACGTGGTCACGCACCGCCTCGACGTGCTGGGCGAGGCCCTCGGCCCACATCGGCGGCTTGGCGGTGATGTCGTCGAGCCGCCCGCTGACGGTCTCCAGGGTGCCGCTCAACCCGCCGAGCTCCCGCTCGCGCACCTCGCGCAGCAGCCATTCCATGCCTTCGAGCCGCTGGCGGATCTCGTCGAGCACCGCTCCCTGGGTGCGCTGTTCGTACACGTGATCCTGCGCGGCGCGGGCCAGAATGTCCCGCATTCTGTCGGGAATGGGGGTATGGCCGCCTGCCTGCAGAAGGGTGGTGTGGTTGGAATGATCCACCGAAAGCTCCTTCGCTCGCCGACGGTCTGCCGCGCAGCGGTGGGTAGGTCCGGTTTGCAGATGAAAGAAGGAGAACGCGGTAAACCGCTACAGGGGGAGAACTCCCGCCCGCCCACCTTAGTCTTTCGATCAAGGTCCGTCAGGAGCGAAGTGAAACGTCGTGGTTATCGGTTGAACGCCCTTGTTTGTCATTTACGCAGGTGGTGACGGGTGGCAAATCAGGACCGAAGGCTTATCCATGATTCGGGTCAGGATGATTACCGCTGACTTGTCTCCCGAAAGGCGCAAATCCGCCCGGAGGCGTTCGATATCGATGGCCGAAGCGCGCTTTTTGATCGTGACATTTCCGATCCGCCGCTCGCGAAAGGTGGAGCGGAGGCGTTTCAGGGAGAACGCCAGCACATCCTGGACCTCGTACCTCGCCGCCCATGGGGTGTCCATCGGCACGTCGCCCGTGATGTAGGCGATCATCGGGTCGGGCAGCCGCCCGGCGACCAGCTCCGCCACCTCGCCGACGAGGTGCGCGCGGATGGCCGCGCCGTCGGGCTCGTAGAGGTAGCGGCCGACGGGGCCGGTGAGGGCGCGCGCGCCGGTGGCGGTCAGGCTCTGCCCCCCGGGCAGCAGCGTGGCCCGCCGCACGCGCGGCCCCTCGGCCGGCCCCTCGGCCGGACCGCCCGCCGGGGCGGCCCCCGGCCCCGGCTGCTCGTCCTCGCCGCCGGGCCAGTGGGCGCCCGTCCAGAGCGAGACCTCCTTCACCTCGCCCTTGTACGACACCCACTCGGCCTCGGCGTCGGCCGGGATGAACGCGTAGGGGATGCCGGGCGCGACCTTGAGACAGGCACGGGGAGCCCTGGAGACGAGGTCGAGCACGACCGGCCACGGAGGGGAGTAGGCCATGGGGTCGAACGTGCGGCCACGGGAGGTGCGGCGGGCCGGGTCGGCGAACAGCACGTCGTAGCCCTCCGGCGACACCGTGGCGGCGTCGGCCGTCCTGACGGTCACCCGCTCGCCGAGCCCGAGCGCCTCGACGTTGGCCCTCGCCACGGCGGCGGTCAGGGGATCGGCGTCCACCGCGTCCACGTGGCAGCCGGCGCGGGCCAGCGCGATGGTGTCGCCCCCGATGCCGCAGCAGACGTCGAGCACCCGCGGCCGGTGGGGCTCGCACGCGGTGAGGCGGTGGGCGCGGTGGCGGGCGACCTGTTGGCGGGTGGACTGCTCCAGGCCGTGCGGTGTGAAATACATGACCCCGGCGTCGGGGCCGAACTTCTCCCTGGCCCGCTCCCGCAGCTCTGCCTGGGTGAGCGCGGCCGAGGTGAGCGCCGCGTCGTAGGACCTGCGCAGCCTCGTCGCCGCGGCCACCGGGCCGGCCGCCCGGAGCGCCTCAGCCTCGGCCAGCGCGCGGATGCCGCGAGGTGTCAGCAGCTCGTTGAAGGCGTCGAGGTCCACGTCTGACGACGTTAGCGCGTCGCCGCCGGGACCGGGACGGCGCGGGGCGCGACAGGTGACAGAGTGGGAGACGCGGACGTCAAGGTTTGCGCCTGATCGCTCTGAGCAGACGCGTTCGTGTTGACTGTCAAGCCCCTCTTGCATATGTTTCCCATTGGCACTCTCCCCTTGAGAGTGCCAATGTGCGACGAGGCAGGTCTGACACCCGCGACGGCAGGCCCCGCTGGTCGCCTCTTCTAGATCATTCAAATCTGAAGGGGAGGTCCGATCGTGACGACCGCCACCAAGGTTCCCGTTAAGCCGCTCGGCGACCGCATTGTGGTGCAGCCGCTTGAGGCCGAGCAGACCACCGCTTCCGGCCTGGTCATCCCTGACACCGCCAAGGAGAAGCCGCAGGAGGGCAAGGTCCTCGCGGTGGGCCCGGGCAACTGGGATGAGGACGGCGACAAGCGGATTCCGCTTGACGTCAGCGAGGGCGACATCGTCCTCTACAGCAAGTACGGCGGCACCGAGGTCAAGTACGGCGGCGAGGAGTACCTCGTGCTCTCCGCCCGCGACGTTCTCGCGATCATCGAGAAGTAAGCCGGTTGTGTCGGGCCCCGGACGCACGCTGTCGATCTGACAGGTGGCGGCCGGGGCCTTCGACACCAGGAGAGGACTTTCAGCAAAATGGCGAAGATCCTGGAGTTCGACGAGGACGCTCGGCGCGCGCTTGAGCGTGGCGTGAACGCCCTCGCGGATGCCGTGAAGGTTACCCTCGGCCCGCGTGGCCGCAACGTCGTCATCGACAAGAAGTTCGGTGCTCCGACGATCACGAACGACGGCGTGACCATCGCTCGTGAGATCGAGCTGGAGGAGCGCTACGAGAACCTCGGCGCCCAGCTCGCCAAGGAGGTGGCCACCAAGACCAACGACATCGCTGGTGACGGCACCACCACCGCGACCGTCCTGGCCCAGGCCATGGTCCGCGAGGGCCTGCGCAACGTGGCGGCCGGCGCCTCGCCGCTGTCGCTCAAGCGCGGCATCGACAAGGCGGCCAAGGCGGTCAGCGACAAGCTGCTCGCCAGCGCCCGTCCGGTCGAGGACAAGAAGGAGATCGCCAATGTGGCGACGATCTCCGCCCAGGACGCCAAGATCGGCGACCTGATCGCCGAGGCGTTCGACAAGGTGGGCAAGGACGGTGTCCTCACCGTCGAAGAGTCCAACGCCATGGGCATGGAGCTCGAGTTCACCGAGGGTCTGCAGTTCGACAAGGGCTACCTTTCGGCCTACATGGTGACCGACCCCGAGCGGATGGAGGCCGTCCTGGAGGACGCCTACATTCTGCTCACGCAGGGCAAGATCGCCTCGATCGCCGACTTCCTGCCGCTGCTCGAGAAGGTCGCGCAGACCAAGAAGCCGCTGCTCGTGGTCGCCGAGGACGTCGAGGGCGAGGCTCTGGCGGTGCTCGTCACCAACAAGATCCGCGGCACGTTCACCTCGGTCGCCGTCAAGGCGCCCGGCTTCGGTGACCGTCGCAAGGCGATGCTGCAGGACATGGCCATCCTCACCGGCGGCCAGGTCGTCAGCGAGGAGGTCGGCCTCAAGCTCGAGAACGTCGGTCTCGAGGTGCTCGGCCAGGCCCGCCGCATCGTGGTCACCAAGGACGCCACGACCGTCGTCGACGGCGCCGGTGACGCGCAGGCCATCGAGGACCGCGTCAAGGAGATCAAGATTGCCATCGAGCAGTCCGACTCCGACTGGGACCGCGAGAAGCTGCAGGAGCGTCTGGCCAAGCTCGCGGGCGGTGTGTGCGTGCTGCGCGTCGGCGCCGCCACCGAGGTGGAGCTCAAGGAGAAGAAGCACCGTCTCGAGGACGCGATCTCCGCTACGCGGGCCGCGATCGAGGAGGGCATCGTCTCCGGTGGTGGCTCCGCGCTGATCCACGTCGCCGCCGAGATCGACGACCTGGGTCTGACGGGCGACGAGGCCACGGGCGTCGGCGTCGTGCGCCGCGCGCTGGTCGAGCCGGCCCGCTGGATCGCCGAGAACGCCGGCCTCGAAGGCTACGTGGTCACCCACAAGGTCGCCGAGCTGCCGGCCGGTCACGGCCTCAACGCCGCGACGGGCGAATACACCGACCTGCTCGCGCAGGGCGTCATCGACCCGGTCAAGGTCACCCGCTCGGCGGTGCAGAACGCGGCCTCGATCGCGGGCATGCTCCTCACCACCGAGGTCCTCGTGGTGGACAAGCCCGAGGAAGAGGCCCCGGCCGCCGGTCAGGGCCACGGCCACGGCCACGGTCACTGACCCTTCCCGGCCACAGACGGCCCGCCCCCGCATCGCGGGGCGCGGGCCGTCTGTGTTTTCGCGCTCGCCCTGTTTCCAACGATCACGGGATGGCGTATATATGGCGTGTGACGTGGTACCTGATGAAACGCCGGGGAGATGGTGCTTTGGTCAGGTGATGTGGGAAAGTGACTTATTCGAGTAAACCCAACATGGGGACAAAGCGTCTGGGCCTCTGACGAATGTCGTGCATTCGGGTTATGGGATGAAATATTTCACCAGCTCGAAAGGCTCAGTGTCGCCAATTGATTACTAACGGTTATCGTCGCTTCAATGTGACCAATCCGTAGCCGTTCGCGATGACGACAGGCCCGATCAGGGCGGGCATCATGCCTATCGTGAGCGAGGGAAGCGTCGCCGACGCCAAAATTGGGGTAAGGCTCGCGTCGAGACTTCCGGCACGGACGGATGACTCCGACCTAAGGGAACTGACGAGCCTCGCCGTACAGGGAGATCGCGGTGCGATCGAATCCCTGCTCGGTGAGTTGCGTCCGAGAGTGGTGCGCTATTGCCGCGCCAGATTGGGCAGGGTGGCAGGGCAATATCACATTGCCGACGACGTCGCCCAAGAGGTGTGCATCGCGGTCCTGTCCGCGCTGCCCCGATACCGCGACATGGGTCGGCCGTTCGCGTCATTCGTCTTCGGGATCGCCTCGCACAAGGTGGCCGACGCGTTGCGGAGCTCGGTCCGCTCCGCCGTGCCGACCCAGGATCTGCCCGACGGGCCCGACGACGGGCCGGGGCCCGAGGAGACCGTCGTCCGCTACATCGAGGTCGAGTACGCCCGCCGGCTGCTCGCCCGGCTGCCCGACACGCAGCGCGAGTTGCTGCTGATGCGGGTGGTGTCCGGGCTGTCGGCCGAGGAGACCGGTAATGTACTCGGCATGTCACCAGGTGCGGTCAGGGTCGCCCAGCATCGGGCGCTGGCGAGGTTGCGGCAGATGGCTGAGCTGGAGTCGGCTTGACGCCGGAGGAAGAGAGCGACGCGCTACTCGACGCTCTCGCCCGCGGTGAGCCTCCCGGCTGCGGCGACCCCGCCGCCCGGCTGCTCGCCGTCCTGTTGGAGGACGTGACCGGGCTCGCGGAGCTCGCGGAGTTAGCGGAGCTCGGTCAGCGGCGTTCCTCGGTGTCGATGACGCCGTCGACGTAGCCCCTGGCGTACTCCCAGCTGACGTAGTCAGCGGGGTCGGGCTGGAAGGCCGGCTCGTGCACCTGCGGCCGGCCCTTATCGATCATCTGACGAAGGTTGCCGCGCAGCAGCTCCCAGTCGAAGAAGTGCTGCTCCCCGCATTCGGGGCAGTCGAGCACGAGACCGAGCACCCCCTGAGGTTCGAGCAGGGAGTGGAAGACCTCCACGTCGGCGAGGTCGGTGATGGCCTCGTCGCGCTCGGTCGCGGTCAGTGGCTCCGCGTCGTCGAGCTCGCCCAGCGCAGCGGAAGGATCATTCGGGTCGTCCGCGAACGGGTCGCGGGGAACGTCTTCCAGCACCTTCCCACCATATGACCGATGCGGCCTCAGCGGTGGCTATTGGCCCAGCCATCCACGGCGCGAGGCTTCCACCCCTGCGTGGAAGCGTGATTGGGCCCCCAACTCGCTCATGGCGTCGGCGAACCTGGCGCGCACCGTGCGCACCGACAGGCCGAGCTGACGGGCGATCGAGTCGTCGCACATGCCCTGCGCCGCCAGCCTGAGCACCTGCACCACGCCGTCGATCCCGCCGTCCCAGGGCAGCGGCACGGCTCTGGCCCAGAGCTCCTCGAAGAGCGAGCGCAGCAGGCCCACCACGATCGGTGTGCGGATCAGGTAGAAGTTGTACGCGTGGTCGGGCAGGTTGCCGCCCCACAGCGCGGGCAGCCCGGCGGCGTCGGGCCCCGCGGTCATGAACCAGCTGGGCACCCGATCGAGGGTGCGGACCTGGCCGCCGGCCTTCCGCAGCCGGGTGAGCTGCTCGCGTACGCCGGGCAGCGACAGCGTGGACACCGGGATGATCGCGTGCACGCGCAGCAGGTCGCGCTCCTGCGCGTCGATCCACGGATCGGCGAACTTACGCACGAAGTCGGCCATGGTGCGCTCGTCGGGAATCGCGGTCAGCAGCTGCATCGGCGGCGCCTGCACGGCCATGCCGACCACGCTCTCGTAGAGCACGTCCGCTCCGCTGGCCAGCTCGACCGGGAACGGCCCGCTCTGGTAGTCGCGTCCGGCGTCGTAGTCGTGGATCAGCCCCCGGATCGAGCCGAGCGCGGAGTCGATGCGCCGGCTCTCCTCGGCCAGCCGGTCGAGGCGCTCGGCGATCAACCGTCCGAGGGCGCCCGCGGGGTGCCGGGCGAGATACTCGCCCGACTGCTCGTCCACCACCCCCAGCCGGACCAGCTCGTCGAGCTGTCTGCTCACCTTGTCGATCGGACCGTCCATGGCCTGGGCCACCTCGGTCACCGTGGCCCGGTGCAGCCGTAACACCGCGGTGTAGAGGGCGGACTGGGCAGAGTCGAGCCCCAGCGTCTCCAGCGGGTCGGACGCTGCGGGCGATGCGTTGCGCATGACGGAGGGCTCCGTAGGGAGGACACGGGCGTGCCGCGAGGATAACCCGGCCCCAGGCCCCTGTCCGCTCCTTGCACCGACTACTCCCGGCTACTCCCGAGGCGTGCAGGTTCGTGCAATTGCACGTTTTCACGTTGCGATGTGCCGATGAGTGACGCAGGCTTAACCCACAGTCGGCAACCCACCGGGCGCAAGCGGTGCCAGTCATCAGGGCGCGGAGGGGGGTCCGGTGGCGCGTTGCGCGCTCCGCCCGGGTGCCGGTAGCTGGGGGATGGGGCGGATCACCGACCGGCCCATCCCCCTTTTTTCGATGCTTGCCGGGAGTACGACGGGCCGTGGGGGTCATCGTCCTCCCGGCAACCATGCTGTTTGGTCCCAGGCCCTAGACTTGGCAGCATCACGCGCAACGGCAGGAGGGGGCCGCAGCATGTCCAAGTTCACCGATACAGGTCTGACCTTCGACGACGTGTTGCTCGTGCCCGCCTACTCCGATCTGCAGCCCGGCGAGGCCGACACGCGGTCTCGCCTGTCGCGCGGCATCACCCTGTCCATCCCGCTGGTCTCCGCCGCGATGGACACGGTCACCGAGGCCCGCATGGCGGTGGCGATGGCCCGGCAGGGCGGCATCGGCGTGCTGCACCGCAACCTGTCGATCGAGGAGCAGGCCCAGCAGGTCGACCTGGTCAAGCGGTCGGAGGCCGGCATGGTCACCAACCCGGTGACCTGCACCCCCGACGACACGCTGGCCGACGTCGAGCGGCTGTGCGCCACCTACCGGATCTCCGGGGTCCCGGTGACCGACGCCGACGGCATCCTCGTCGGCATTGTGACCAACCGCGACATGCGCTTCGAGACCGACCAGTCGCGCCGGGTGCGCGAGGTCATGACGTCGATGCCGCTGGTCACCGCCCCGGTCGGCGTCTCGCGTGACGACGCGTTCACGCTGCTCAGGAAGAGCAAGATCGAGAAGCTGCCGCTGGTCGACCCCGACGGCAGGCTGCGCGGCCTGATCACGGTCAAAGACTTCACCAAGAGCGAGCAATATCCGCTTTCCACCAAGGACTCCGACGGCCGCCTGGTGGTGGGGGCCGCGGTGGGCGTCGGCGGCGACGCCGAGCTGCGCGCCAAGGCGCTGATCGAGGCGGGCGTCGACGTGGTGGTCGTGGACGTGGCCCACGGTCACTCCCGAGGGCTGGCCGACATGATCGCCAAGGTCAAGGCCAACAGCAAGGTCGACGTCATCGGCGGCAACATCGCGACCAGGGCCGGCGCCCAGATGCTGGTCGACGCGGGCGCCGACGCGGTCAAGGTGGGCGTGGGCCCTGGCTCGATCTGCACCACCCGGGTGGTGGCCGGGGTGGGCGCGCCGCAGGTGACCGCCATCTACGAGGCGTCGCTGGCGTGCGGGCCCGCGGGAGTGCCGGTCATCGGCGACGGCGGCCTGCAGTATTCGGGTGACATCGTCAAGGCCATCGCCGCGGGCGCCGACACGGTCATGCTCGGCTCGTTGCTGGCGGGCTGCGAGGAGTCGCCGGGCGAGCTGATCTTCATCAACGGCAAGCAGTTCAAGTCCTACCGGGGCATGGGCTCGCTCGGCGCGGTGCGCAACCGCGAGCGCGGCGGCACCTCGTTCAGCAAGGACCGCTACGCGCAGGGCGACGTCGGCGGCGAGGACAAGTACATCCCCGAGGGCATCGAGGGGCAGGTCCCCTACCGCGGCCCGGTCGCGGCGGTCGCCCACCAGCTGGTCGGCGGGCTGCGCCAGGGCATGTGGTACTCCGGCTGCCGGACGATCCCGCAGATGCACTCCGACTGCGAGCTGATGCCGATCACGTCGGCGGGCCTCACGGAGAGCCACCCCCACGACATCCAGATGACCGTGGAAGCTCCGAACTATCACAGAAGGTAATTCATGACTCAGCAGGTGGAGATCGGCCGGGGCAAGACGGGCCGGCGTGCCTACTCGCTCGACGAGATCGGCCTTGTGCCCTCTCGGCGCACCCGCGACCCCGAAGAGGTCTCGATCGCCTGGCAGATCGACGCCTACCGGTTCGAGCTGCCCGTGGTGGTCGCTCCCATGGACAGCGTGGTGTCGCCCGCCACCGCGATCGAGATCGGCCGCCTCGGCGGGCTGGCCCCTCTCGACCTCGAAGGGCTGTGGACCCGTTACGAGGACCCCTCGCCGCTGCTGGAGGAGTGCGCCTCGCTCGACGCCGAGGCCGCGACCAGGAGGCTGCAGGAGATCTACACGGCGCCGATCAAGGAAGATCTGATCGGCCGCCGCATCGAGGAGATCCGCGCCTCCGGCGTGACCACCGCGGTCCGCCTGTCGCCGCAGCGCACGGTCCAGTACCACAAGACGGTCATCGACGCGGGCGTCGACATCTTCGTCATCCGGGGCACCACGGTCTCGGCCGAGCACGTGTCGGGCCGGGCCGAGCCGCTCAACCTCAAGCAGTTCATCTACGAGCTCGACGTGCCGGTCATCGTGGGCGGCTGTGCCACCCACACGGCCGCGCTGCACCTGATGCGCACCGGCGCCGCCGGCGTGCTGGTCGGCTTCGGCGGCGGGGCCTCCCACACCACGCGCAACGTCCTGGGCGTGGCGGTGCCGATGGCCACCGCGATCTCCGACGTGGCCGCGGCCCGCCGCGACTACATGGACGAGTCCGGCGGCCGCTACGTGCACGTGATCGCCGACGGCGGCATGGGCACCTCTGGCGACATCGCCAAGGCCATCGCCTGCGGGGCCGACGCCGTCATGGTCGGCTCGCCGCTGGCCCGCGCCTCCGAGGCGCCGGGACACGGTTTCCACTGGGGCTCCGAGGCCCACCACCCCGACCTGCCGCGCGGCCGCCGCGTCGAGTTCGGCACGGTTGGCTCGCTGGCGCAGATCCTGCACGGCCCGTCGAGCGTCGCCAACGGCTCGATGAACCTGATGGGCGCGCTCAAGCGCACCATGGCCTCCACCGGCTACTCCGACATCAAGGAGTTCCAGCGCGTCGAGGTGGTAGTGGCTCCACCTCAGTGATCACCATCCTTTACGGCACAGCCAAGGAGGGGCCACCCGCCGCACGTGGCTGAGGGCCTCCAGGAAGACGGCCTCTGACCCGCACGTGGCCGGCCGTCGTGACGACGTCCTGTCGGCCATCTGGGTGGCTCCGAACCACGGTCAGCTTCGGTGGTAGGTGTTGACCAGGGCGCCGTTGCCGAACGTGCGGGTGCCGGTGAGGGTGAAGGCGGTCGGGCGGAACTCTCCGTCGAAGACCGGCACTCCGGCGCCCGCGACGACCGGGTAGCTCTTGACGACCAGTTCGTCGATCTCGGGGAGCACGGAGCCGGCCAGCTTGCCGCCGCCGCAGAGCCAGATGTCCAGGCCGTCCTCCTGCTTGAGTCGGCGGACCAGGCCGAGCGGGTCGCCGGAGACCAGCTCGACCGCCGGGTCGGCGATCTCCGGGATGCCGCTGGAGATCACGAACTGGCGCAGATGGGCGTAGGGGCTGGTGACTCCCATGTCCAGAGCGGGCTGGTAGGTGCCGCGGCCCATGATCACGGTGTCGAAGCGCTTGTTGGGCACGTCGAGGCCGAGTTGCCGGCGGAGGTGGGTCGGGATCGTCTCAGGGTGCTGCTGGTTGAGGAACTCCGCCATCTCCTCGCTCAGCGGGTAGAAGTCGAACTCCCCGCCGGGGCCGGCGATGTAGCCGTCGATGGAGACTGCGACGTAGTAGGTGAGCTTTCGCAAGGCTCGATCACTCCATTTGTAGTACTCTGCCTGTAGTGCTTTGAACGTAGTACTACGAATGGAGTGGTGTCAACGTGGCGCGACAGAACCTGGCCAGGCGGGCGGCGCTCGTCGACGCGGCGATCGAGGTGCTCGCCGAGGAGGGCGCGCGCGGGCTGACGTTCAGGGCCGTGGACGCGCGGGCCGGAGTGCCGACGGGCACGGCGTCCAACTACTTCGCCAACCGCGACGACCTGCTGACCCAGGCCGGCGGCCGGATCTACGAGCGGCTCCAGCCCGACGCGGCCACGATGACGCTGCTGCAGGAGGGGGCCCGCGACCGCGAGCGGGTGCTGACGCTCATGCGCGCGCTGGTGGACCGGATCTCCGCCTTCCGCTCGGGCTACCTGGCCTTGCTGGAGCTCCGGCTGGAGGCCACCCGGCGGCCCGCGCTGCGCGCCGTGCTGACCGCGCGGATCCGGGCCGACATCGACGCCAACGTCAGCGGTCACCTCGACTCGGGCCTGCCCGGCGACACCACGAGCGTGCTCCTGCTCTACCTCGCCCTGAACTGGCTGATCGTCGAGCGGCTCACCCTTCCCGACGTGTTCACCGAGGAGGAGATGCACGGACTGGTGGCCGCCGCCGTGGAACGTGTGATCCCCTGACGTTCATGACCCGGTGTGAGCGACAAAGCGGGGACGTTCAGGCGGCAGGTGGAGCGGGTGCTGCGAAGATCGTCCGCATGAGGAAGGCCGTGACCGCCGATCTGGCGGCCGTCGAGAGACTTGTGCACGACGCTTACGAGCCGTGGGTGGAGGTCGTCGGCATGCGCCCGCTGCCCATGGAGGCCGACTACGGCGCGCTCATCGACGCCGGTCGCGTGCACGTGACCGCCCAGCTCGACGGGCTCGTCGTGCTGGTGCCCGAGGACGGCGTGCTGCTGGTCGAGAACGTCGCCGTGTCACCCGAGCGGCAGGGCAGGGGCGTCGGCAGGAGACTGCTGGCCTTCGCGGAGGAGGAGGCGCGGCGGCTTGGGCTGCCCGCGCTGCGCCTCTACACCAACGCGAAGATGGCCTCCAACATCGCCTTGTACGAGTCGCTGGGGTACGTCCTGACCGGCCGTCAGGGGATCGAGGGGCGGTCGGCCGTGCTCATGCGCAAGGAGCTTCCACGATAGGAGCTCACGCGATAGGAGCTCACGCGATAGGAGTTCATGCGATAGGAGTTCATGTGCAAGGAGCTTCCGCGTCAGGAGCCTACGGGTGGGGAGATCACGCCGTGAGGACGCTGAGGAGGTGGGTGACCTCGCGGGTCACCGCGTCGCGGCCCGCCCTCAGATACTTGCGCGAGTCGACCACCCTCTCGTCGCCGCTCAGGTAGTCGCGGATGGCGCCGGTGAACGCCTTGTTCAGGTGGGTGGCGATGTTGATCTTCTTCATGCCGTGCCGTACGGCGTGGCGGAGGGTGTCGTCGGGCACCCCCGAGGAGCCGTGCAGGACCAGCGGCACCGGCACGGCGGCGCGCAGTTCGGCGATCAGCTCCAGGTCGAGCACGGCGTCCTTGGTGGTCATCGCGTGCGAGCTGCCCACGGCGACGGCCAGGGCGTCGACGCCGGTGCGCGTCACGTAGTCGACGGCCTCGTGCGGCTTGGTGCGCGCGCCCGGAGCGTGCACGCCGTCCTTGCCGCCGACCTCGCCCAGCTCGGCCTCCACCCACACGCCGCGCTCGTGGCACCAGGCGGCCACGGCGGCGGTGGTGACGACGTTCTCCTCGTCGGGCAGCGCCGACGCGTCGAACATCACCGACCCGAGGCCCAGCAGCACGGCCTCCTCGACCAGCGCGCGGTTGGTGGCGTGGTCGAGGTGGACCGCGACGGGCACGGCGGCCCGCCGGGCGACGGCGAGCGAGGCCAGCGCGATCGGCTCCAGCGCGCCGTGGTAGCGCACGCAGTTCTCGCTGATCTGCAGCACGACCGGCAGCCCCAGCGCCTCGGCGCCGGCCACGATCGCGGTGGCGTGCTCCAGTTGGATCACGTTGAACGCGCCCACCCCCGCGGGGGACGCGTGGACGATGTCGCCGATGGCGGCAAGGGGCATGACGGGGCTCCTCAGGTGATGACGATCTGGGCGTGCGTGTCGGCGTAGACGTCTCGGTCGAAGTCGCCGGCCACCGGCGCGGCGACGGCGGCCGCGCCCAGCGCCGCCGCCCGCCGCAGCCGGTCGGGCCATGCGGCGCTCTCCACCAGGCCCAGTGCCAGCCCCGCCACCAGCGAGTCGCCGGCGCCCGTGGGGTTGCCGTCCACCCGGTACGGCATGCGGGCCCGGAACGTGCCCTCGGGCGTGACGGCGAGCAGCCCCTCGGCGCCCAGGGAGACGACCACGGAGCCGGCGCCCTGGGCCCTCAACCGCTCGGCGCCTTCGGCGGGGGTGCCGCCCGGCACCGCGCGGGCCAGCTCGTCGGCGTTGGGCTTGACGATCGCGGGGCGGCCCCGGGGGGCATGGCGCAGCGGCTCGCCGTCGGCGTCGACGATCGCGGGCACGCGGTGCTCGGCGGCGATGGCGGCCAGGGTGGCGTAGGTGTCGCTGGGCAGGCGCCTGGGGAGGCTGCCGGAGAGCACGACCACTTGGGCCTGGGCCAGCAGGGCTTCGTACTTTTTCGTGAAATTTCGGAGCTCTTGCTCTGTGACCTCGGGGCCGGGCTCGTTGAACAGGGCCGCGCGGCGGGTGCCGTCGTCGTTGGAGGTCTCGGAGACGACGAGCGTCGTGCGGGCGTCGGCGGCGACTTCGACCAGCGCGCTGGGCAGGCCGGCCGCGCGCAGATCGGCCTCGATGGCCTGGCCGGTGGGCCCGCCCGCGAGGCCGGTGACCAGCACCTCCTGGCCGAGGGCCTGGAGCACGCGGGCCACGTTGACGCCCTTGCCGCCGGCCCGCCGGTGCACGGCCGAGACCCGGTTGACGCCGTCCCAGTCGACGTCGGGCACCTGGTAGGTGACGTCGAGGGCGGCGTTGAGCGTCACGGTGAGGATCATGCGGGCTCCGCTGGGCGAATCCAGGCGCCCCGCCGCATCACCCCGGCCACCTCCAGCTCGTCGGTGAGCACCACCAGGTCGGCGGACTTGCCCACGGCGATCGAGCCGACGCGGTCAGCGATGCCCAGCACGCGGGCGGGCGTGCGCGAGGCGATCTCCACGGCCTCGGGCAGCGACAACCCGACCTCCTGGACGGCCCGCCGGAAGGCGACGTCCATGGTGAGCGTGCTGCCCGCGATCGAGCCGCCCTCGGCCAGCCGGGCGACGCCGCCGGCCACGTTGACCCGCATGGACCCCAGGACGTAGTCGCCGTCGCCCATGCCGGTGGCGGCCATCGCGTCGGTGACCAGCGCGGTGCGGGCGGGCCCCGCCACGTCGTAGGCCAGGCGCAGCATCGCCGGGTGAACGTGCACGCCGTCGTTGATCAGCTCGACCGTGACCCGTTCGTCCTGCAGCAGGGCGGCGATCGGCCCGGGATCGCGGTGGCCGAGCGGCACCATCGCGTTGTAGAGGTGAGTGGCGACCGTGGCGCCGGCCTCGATGCCCGCCAGGGTCTGCTCGTAGGTGGCGCTGGTGTGGCCGAGCGCGGCGATCACCCCCTCCGCCGTGGCCGCGCGGATCGTGTCGAGGGCGCCCGGCAGCTCGGGGGCCAGCGTGAGCATGCGGACGTGCCCGCGCCCCGCCTTGACCAGCCGGGCGAACTCTCCCGGCGACGGCTCACGCAGCAGCGCCGGGTTGTGGGCGCCGCAGCGGGCCGCGGCGATGTAGGGGCCCTCGAAGTGCAGGCCCGCGAACAGCCCCTCGTCGCACAGCTCGGCGAGCGAGGCCGCCGCCGTGGTCAGCTCGTCGATCGCGCCGGTGACCAGGCTCGCCATCATCGTCGTGGTGCCGTGGCGTTCGTGCAGCGCCACCGCGGCACGAGCCCCGTCGTGATCGCCGGTCGGGAAGGATCCGCCCGCTCCACCGTGGTTGTGCAGGTCGACGAAGCCGGGCACCACGTGCCGGCCGCCCAGGCTGTGGCCCGCGCGGGGGGCGGAGCCGCGGCCGACGTGCGTGATGCGGCCGTCTTCGATGGTCAGCCACCCGTCGTGAACTCCCTCGGGAGTCACGATCCGGGCGTCGGCGAGTGTGAGGCTCATGATGAAAGAATCACAGATCGGGTGAGGTGCAGCGGCTCGTCGGGGTTGAGGCCGCGGGCGAACGCCCTGGCGACCGCGACCCGCTGGGCCGTGATCAGCTCGGCCATCGGGTCGAGCCCGCTCTGCAGGAAGGTGCCACCGGTCACCTCGACCTGCTCGCGCAGACCCTCCGGGGCCTCGCCGAGCATCCAGGTGACGCGGCCGGGGCCGGCGATGCTGATCGGGCCGTGGCGGTATTCCATCGCCGGGTAGGCCTCGGTCCATGACCGCGACGCCTCGCGCATCTTCAGCGCGGCCTCCTGGGCGAGGCCCACGGACCAGCCGGAGCCGAGGAAGCTGAACTGCTCGGCCTCGACCAGCCCGTCGGCGAGCGGCGCCGAGACGGCCCGCTCGGCGTCGGCGATCGCCTGGGTCAGGTCCTCGCCGAGGCTGGCGCGCAGCATGGCCAGCTGGGTGGTGGCGAACCTGGTCTGCACCACCGACCGCTCGTCGGCGTAGTCGAGGACGATCAGCTGGTCCGCGACGTTCATGATCGGGGTGTCGGGGTCGGCGGTGATGGCCGTGGTGGCGCACTCGGTGCCGGCCAGCAGCTTCAGCACCTCGGTCGTGGTGCCTGAACGGCTGAGCGCCAGCACGCGGTCGTAGCGGCGGCCCATCGGCGCCTCCGAGGCGGCGAACGCGTCCGTCTCGCCCAGCCCGGCCCGCTCGCGCAGGGCGGCGTAGGCCATCGCGATGAACCACGAGGTGCCGCAGCCGACGACGGCGACCCGCTCGCCCGGGCGCGGCAGCGCGTCGACAGGCACCTCAGCGACGGCGCGGCGCCAGCAGTCCGGCTGAGAGGCGATCTCGGCCTCGGTGTGGGTGGCCACCATTACCTCCAGTGCGTGATTGTTTCTGCTCTGTTTATATCAACAAACTGCAAGATTGTGCAGTGGTGGCCCTGGTCTCGGGCGTGTGCCACGCTTGCACGTGTTGGATCGCCAAGGAGGCATTCGTGTCCCGATATGACCGGTGGAATGCGATTCTGGAGCTGCTCGCTCAAGAGGGTCGCCTGTCCGTCGAGGAGGCCGCCCAGGCGCTCGACGTCTCCACCGCGACGATCCGCCGTGACTTCGACCAGCTCGCCCAGCAGCAGATGCTCATGCGCACCCGGGGTGGCGCGGTCGCCCAGAGCGTCAGCTACGACCTGCCGCTCCGCTACAAGACCGCCCGGCACGCCGACGAGAAGCACCGCATCGCCGCCGCCGCGGTGGAGCTGCTCACCCCCGGCGTGGTCGTCGGGCTCAACGGCGGCACCACCACCTCGGAGCTGGCCCGTGCCCTGGCCACCTGCTCGACGCTGGAGTCGGGTTTCACGGTCGTCACCAACGCCCTCAACATCGCCGCGGAGCTCACGGTCCGGCAGCACGTCAAGATCGTCGTCACGGGTGGGGTGGCCCGCCCGCAGTCCTACGAGCTGATCGGGCCGCTGGCCTCGGGGGTGCTGGAGCAGGTGACGCTGGACGTGGCCTTCCTCGGGGTCGACGGGCTCGACGTCGAGCTCGGGGCCTCCGCGCACCACGAGGGCGAGGCCGACGTCAACCATCTGCTGATCCGCCGGGCCGCGCAGGTGGTGGTGGTGGCCGACGCCTCCAAGATCGGCAGACGGGCGTTCTCCCGGATCTGCCCGATCGGGGAGATCGACACTCTGGTGACCGACGCCCGGCTCTCCGACGAGCTCGCCGGCCGCCTGACCGACGCCGGGGTGAAGGTGATCAGAGCCTGATGGGGCACGATGGTCTCGGGTCGACTCGGGGCAAGCGTTACATCGCGCTGTCCGAGCGGGTAGGTATGGAGCGCAAGGCGACATAGCCGTATATCAGGGGGCGTTTATGACGGCGGGAAGGGGCGTGGCGCGGCTCGGGCCCGTTGAGCGGGCGGCGGCACTGACCAGGATGGGCGCCCAGGAGCTGGACGTGGTCGTGGTCGGTGGCGGGGTGGTGGGCGCGGGCATCGCGCTCGACGCCGCCACGCGCGGGCTGGACGTGGGCCTGGTCGAGGCGCGTGACTTCGCGTCCGGCACGTCGTCGCGGTCGTCGAAGCTGATCCACGGCGGTCTGCGCTATCTCGAACAGCTCAACTTCGAGCTCGTGCGGGAGGCGCTCCAGGAGCGGGCCCTGCTCCTGCAGCGGATCGCGCCGCATCTGGTGCGGCCGGTGCCTTTCCTGTTCCCGATGACGCACTTCGGGTGGGAACGCCCCTACGTGGGGGCCGGCGTGGCGCTCTACGACACGCTCGGGATCGCGACCGGCGTGGCGCGTGGGGTGCCGGGGCATCGGCACCTGTCGCGGAGCCGGGCGCTGCGGCTGGCTCCGGCGCTGAAGAAGTCGGCGTTCACCGGGGCCGTCCAATACTGGGACGCCCAGGTGGACGACGCCCGATATGTGATGACCATGCTGCGCACCGCCGCCACCTACGGGGCGGCGATCGCGCCTCGGGCCCAGGTCGTGGGGTTCCTGCGCGAAGGGGAGCGGGTCACCGGGGTACGCGTGCGCGACCTGGAGAGCGGCGGCGAGCTGGAGGTCCGGGCGCAGCAGGTGGTCAACGCCACCGGGGTGTGGACCGACGACATCCAGGAGCTCGTGGGCGGTCGCGGCCAGATCCATGTCCGGGCGTCCAAGGGGATCCATCTGCTGGTGCCCCGGGATCGGATTCACTCCCTCACCGGGATCATCCTTCGTACCGAAAAATCGGTTCTTTTCGTGATCCCGTGGGGTCGGCACTGGATCATCGGCACCACCGACACCGAATGGACGCTCGACAAGGCGCATCCCGCCGCCTCCCGGGCCGACATCGACTACCTGCTCGACCACGTCAACGCCGTGCTGTCGGTGCCGCTGACGCGCGACGACGTCGAAGGCGTCTACGCCGGGCTGCGGCCGTTGTTGTCGGGGGAGTCCGACGAGACGTCGAAGCTGTCGCGCGAACACGTGGTGGCGCATCCGGTGCCGGGGCTGGTCATGATCGCGGGCGGAAAGTACACGACCTACCGGGTCATGGCCAAGGACGCGGTCGACGCCGTGGCCCACGGGCTCGACCAGCGGGTGCCGCGCTCGTGCACCGACCGGATCCCGCTGGTCGGCGCCGAGGGCTACCAGGCGTTGTGGAACTCCAGATACCGCCTCGCGCACACCTCCGGGCTGCACGTCGCCCGGATCGAGCACCTGCTGCAGAGGTACGGCTCGATGATCGACGAGGTGCTGGAGCTGATCGACCGTGATCCGTCGCTGGCCAGGCCGCTCAGTGGGGCCGACGACTACCTGCGCGCCGAGGTCGTCTACGCCGCCACCCACGAGGGGGCCCGGCACCTGAACGACGTGCTGACCCGCCGGACGCACATCTCGATCGAGACCTTCCACCGCGGCCTGGCCGTGGCGCAGGAGGCCGCCGAGCTGATGGCCGAGCCGCTCGACTGGGACACCGAGCAGGTCAAGCGGGAGGTCGAGTACTTCACCAAGCGGGTGGAGGCCGAGCGGCTCTCCCAGGAGCAGGACTCCGACCAGGACGCCGACGCGATCAGGCTCGGCGCCCCCGAGATCGTGCCGGTCGCGATCCCCGAACACACCTGAGGCGGCCCGCCGATGGCGGTCATACGGGTCATAGGCAGTGGGCCTTCCGCGCGCCGATGAGGGGCCTTATGAGCCGATCGAGGATGTGGACCACCGGGGCCGCGCTGACGTCGGCGCTCGCGCTGTTCGGCGCCGCCTGCACGGCGGCCGGGGAACCGCGCACGGCGAGCCCGCTCGCCTTCTCGCCCACTCCGGGCAAGGACTCGTCGTTCGGTTCGGCCGACGCCTCGTCGCAGGCGCCCACGGGGCTGGCCACACCGCGCGACTACGCGCAGTCCTGCCGGCGGCAGGCGCAGATCTGCCAGGTCCAGGACGGCGCGGTGCCCGCGGAGCTGTGGCGGTCCATGCGCTTTCCCAAGCCCGGCGGCAGGTGCCCGGCCACCGTCGGCAAGCGCCTCCCCGCCGGCCTTCCGTTCGGCGGGACGGCGTTCGGCGACGGCCCGGTCCGCCTGGTGCTGGTGGGCGCGGAGCAGAAGGCGAGGACCGAACTCGACGCGCTGCGCGACGGGTGGCGCGGCAAGAAGTCGCTGTGGTTCGCCGACCCTTCCTACCAGGGACCGGTGCTGCTGCGCGGGATGCGGCTGGACGCCCCGGGCGACGTGGCCTTCGGCGAAAGCCCGGACTCCCTGGCCGTGCAGATCCCGCCCGGGCCCGGCGTCAACGTCAGCGACGGCTACCGGCACTGGCCAGGCAGCACGTGGGTACGAGAACCCGGCTGTTACGGGCTGCGGGCCGACGGGCTGGACTTCTCCGTCTCCGTGGTCGTCGACCTGCGCCCTGCCGATGGGTGAGAGCCCGCCACACCATCGTCTGCGGCGGGAGCGGCATCACACCATCATGACGAGCGCGCCCGCCGCGCTGTCCCAGGCCGGAGCAGGAGACCCAGTTACCGCCGCTGTAGGGGCAGTTGCCGGAGCAGCGGTGGCCGGGCGAGCGCCGACAGGCGCGATCAGGCTCGGCGCCCCGAGACCGTGCCCGTCGCGCCCCCTCAACACTCCTGACAGGCGGCCCGCGCCACCGGCACGGGCCGCCCGATCCGCGAAGGTCAGGGAACCGTCACGGTCTTGGTGATCGTGCCGGTGGCGCCCAGGTTGTCCGTCACGGTGAGGGTGACGGTCTTCGCGCCGGCCGAGCTGTAGAAGTGCTGGTTGGTCGCGCCGGTGCCGGTGGAGCCGTCGCCGAAGTTCCAGGCGTACGACGCGATCGTGCCGTCGGCGTCCGACGAGGACGAGCCGTTGAAGTTGCAGTAACGCCAGAACAGGATCGCCTGGCAGGTCTGCGTGAAGTTGGCCACCGGTGGCTGGTTGGCCGGGGTGCCCGCCGTGACCTGCCTGGTGGTGGAGGCGGTGGCGCCCGCGTTGTCGGTCACGGTGAGGGTGACCGTGTAGGTGCCCGCGGTGCCGTACGTGTGGGTCGCCGTGGCGCCGGTGCCGGTGGAGCCGTCGCCGAAGTTCCACGCGTACGAGGCGATCGTGCCGTCAGGGTCGCTGGAGCCGGAGCCGTTGAAGGAGCAGGCCAGCTGGGTGCACGACGAGGTGAACGACGCCGTCGGCGGCCGGTTGCCGCCGGTCGTCGGCGGGAAGCGGGTCGCGTCGTGCACGTCGAGCAGCGGTTCCTTGACGCCGTCGGTGGAGTCGTCGGTCCAGTTGGAGTTGCCGGTGGCGATCAGCTCGGTCCGTACGGCCAGCGAGCCGGCCCTGGTCGTCGGCTTGTTGGCGCCCGAGGTGAGGATGCCAGCGGCGCCCGCGACGTGCGGGCTGGCCATCGAGGTGCCGCTGATGGTGTTGTAGCCGCCGTTCATCCAGGTGGAGTAGATGCAGGTGCCGGGAGCGGTGATCTCCACGGTGGTGCCGTAGTTGGAGTAGAACGCCAGCGTGTCGTCCTGGTCGGTCTCGGTGCGGCACGACAGCGTGCTGCCGCCCTGGCCGCCGGGCAGGCCGTCGTTGTCGGTCATCGCCGAGACGGTGATCACGTCGGCGTGGTTGGCCGGGAAGAACGACGACGCGTTCGCGCTGCTGTTGCCCGCCGCGACGACGACGACCACGCCGGCGTTGACGGCGTTCGTGATGGCCGTGCTGATCGCGCTGCTGGAGCAGCCGCTGCAGCCGAGGCTGAGGTTGATGACCTCGATGGTCGAGGCGCGGGCGACCACCCAGTCGATTCCGGCGGCGATGGCCGCGAGGGTGCCGGAACCGGCCGAGTTGAGCACCTTGACGCCGTGGATGCGCGCGCCGGGCGCGACGCCCACCGGGCCGATCGTGTTGTCGATGGCGCCGACGGTGCCCGCGACGTGCGAGCCGTGACCGTTGTCGTCGTCACCGGAGTTGTTCACGCACGAGCCGGTCGTGCAGTTGGCCCTGGCGACCACGTTCAGGTCGGGGTGGTCGAAGTCCACCCCGGTGTCGACGACGGCCACGTCCACGTCGATGCGGACGTCGTCCACGCCGTCGATGTCCAGGTTGGGGTTGCTCGGGCCGAAGATCCGCCGCACGCCCGTCGGCGTGGTCTGCGGGAACGCCACGACCTCGGCGTCAGGCTCGACGGTGAGCACGTTCGGGTTCTTCCGGAGCGCCTCGGCGGCGGCCGGGGTGAGGCGGGCGGTGTAGCCCTTGAAGGCGTGCTCGTAGACGCCGACGAGTGTGCCGTCCAGCTGGTTCACCTGGTCCTCGGCGGTCGCTCGTGGCGCCGCCCGCAGCTTGCCCGGGTTGAGCTGGACGATGTACGAGCCCTCCTCGGCCGAGGCTGAGGCCGAGACGGAGGCGTGGATCGGGGTCGGCGTCATGAGTAACGCCAGCGCGCTGACGAGTAACGCGAGCAGGGGGGTGCGTCGTCGCATGGCAGCGTGAGCCCTTCCTGGGGTGGCGGATGGGGACCACTGAAACATGAGCCCAAATCAGGCTCCCGGCCATACGTAAAGCACACGTATTGCGACTACGTAGTGCGTAGTTGCCTGCGTGAGCTCAGGCCGAGTTTGCGCAGCGCGTTGGCCACGTGCACCTCGACCGTCCGGGGTGACAGGAACAGGTCCTCGGCGATCTCCCGGTTCGTCAGCCCGTCGGCGGCCAGCCTGACGACCTGCTCCTCCCGGGGCGACAGGGTGCCTTGCGGCTGGGCCGGGCCGTCGATCCGGCGGTTCAGCCGGCGCCGCGCCGCAGGGGTGATCGAGTCGCACAGGGCCTGCCGGGTCAGCGGCTGGCGCAGGCCGTACCTGCCGGGGGGCGACTCCCACAGCAGGCCGCGCCGTACGGCTTCGGCCAGGCCACGTTCGCCCTGTTCGGGCGGCACCCCCGCGACGGCGGTCAGTGTCCGTTGACCGGTCGGCTCCGGCAGCACGGCCGCAGCCTGCACGAGCCGGCGGGCCGCGAGCGGCAGCGAGCCGAGCTTGAGGAGTACGGCGTCGCGCAGCGCGGGCGGCGTGCCCGGCTCCCGGCCCTCGGCGAGCATCCGGGCCAGTTCCTCGACCGCGAACGGCACGCCCCGGGTGAGCGGCCACAGGTCACGCGGCTCGGGGAGCAGATGCCCGGCCAGCAGCGCGGTCTCCCCGGCGTCGAGCGGTGCCAGCGCGAGCTCGGCGTGGTCGATGTGCGGCGGCAGGTGGGCGAGCAGCTCGGCCACCGGATGCGCGAGGTCCTCGGCCCGGTAGGTGACCACCAGGTTGACCGCCTCGGGCAGGCAGCGGGCCAGGAAGGCGAGCAGTTGCCTGGTGCCGGGGTCCACCCAGTGCGCGTCCTCGACCACCAGCGTGATCGGCTGCAGCGAGCCGAGCAGCGACAGCACGGCCCTGAACAGACGATGCCGCTCGACCTGCGGATCCGGGAGAGGAGGCGGCGCGGGCGGCAGCAGCTGGGCGAACTCGGGTAAGAAAGGGCGTAACGCGCCGGTGACCGGGTTGAGGTCGGCGGGTGGGCAGGTGTCCCGCAGCGCCTCGACGATCGGGCCGTACGGGAAGCGCATCGGGTGGCAGCGGCCGATCAGCATGGGGTGTCCGGCCAGCTCGTGCAGGAGGCGGGTCTTGCCGACGCCCGCCTCGCCCTCGATCAGGATGACGACGGGCGGGCGGCTGAGAGCCGCCGTCAACTGGCGCAGCTCGCGCTGCCGTCCCACGAAAGGCATGCCGCACCGCCCGGCCCGAACTACAAAGTGTCAGTGGATTTTTCATTATTTGTGGGACTGTGTCCATATGAAAGGGCGCCGCCCCTGGGGAACGGCGCACTTCCAGATCGGGAGATGTGTCAGTTCATCGGGATCCACGCCTGCCGGGCCAGCGAGGTGGCGTCGTTCACCTGGACGCCGCTCTGGGAGACGGTCCAGATGGAGTCGCCGATGACCATCGAGCGCTCGATGCCGGGCTGGTAGCCGTTCCTGCGATCCAGGGGATGCTCGATCAGGCCGAGCTTGGTGACCGCGGAGTCGTCGATCTTCAGCGCCATGGCGCCCTGGCGGCCGGTGTGGTCGCTGAGCGGGATGACCGACAGGCCCGTCTTCGGCCAGTACAGGAACGCGTGCGGGTTCCACTCGGCCTCGGAACCCGAGTCCTTCTGGAACAGCTGCGAGAGCCGGCGCGGGCCGGCCGGGTCGCTCACGTCGAACAGCGACACCTGCGTGCCGAGCGTCCGGCCCTGCTCGCTGGCCTCCTGGCCGATGCCGATCAGCCGCCCGTCGCCCGCAGGGTGCAGGTAGGCGGAGTAGCCGGTGATCTTCAGCTCGCCCGTCACGCGGGGTTCGGCCGGGTCGCGCAGGTCGATCGTGTAGAGCGGGTCCACCTGCTTGAACGTGACGCAGTAGCCGACCGGGCCGATGAAGCGGACCGAGTAGATCTGCTCGCCCTTGCCGAGCCCGCCGACCTCGCCCACCCTGCGCATGCCGGCGGCCTCCAGCACGTAGACGCTGCTGGAGCTGGGCCGCTGGTCGGTGGAGGTGAGGGTGGTGGCGATGCGGAGGTGACCGTCGTGCTCCGACAGGGAGTACTGGTTCAGCAGCCGGCCGGGCACCTTGCCGGAGGCCACGTAGGAGGGGGCGCCGGGCTTGCCCAGGTCGAACCGGTGCACCTCGGTCTCCTCCGGCGGTTCCGTGGGAGTCGGCGCCAGAGTGGGCTTGATCTTGCCCTCGGCCGGCGCGGACTCGGTGGGCGAAGTGGCCGAGGTGGCCGAGGTGGCCGAGCTGGACGTGCTGGCCGAGGTGCCCGAGGTGGGCGTGCTGGCCGAGGTGGACGTGGTGCGCGGGCTGGGCTCCGAGGGGGTCGGCTCGGTGATCGGGGCGTCCTCCACGACCATCGGCTGCATGGGCCGCCACCAGTGCGGATTGCTGGCCACGTACAGGCTCTGGCCGGTGCCGTAGACGATGTCACCGTCGGCCGCCAGGCTGATCGGGTCGGTGCCGGCCGCCGTGACGCCCTGGGCCAGGTCGATCGTGTGCAGGGTGAGCAGCGAGGCGCCGGTGTAGTCGGCCGGGTGGCTGACCCGCTCGCAGGGCACCGAGTCCTTCCTGGTGGCGCCGGACGCGTCGGTGATCTCGACCTCGGGCAGCCACGCGTCCAGCGGCGCCTGCCGTACCGCGGCCTGGTTGAGCTTCGTGCGCTCGGCCTCCGAGGTGGCGTCGGGGGGCCGGGGGAACGTGATGGCAGGCTGGCTCCGGGTGACCAGCCGCACGGTCGAGCCGACCATCCGGGCGTCGACGTACTCGCCGTCCGGCTTGATCGTGGCGAGCACCTTGGGCTGCCCGGACAGGTCCACGAGCAGGTATCTGGTCTCGCCCATCGGCACGACGGCGTCGAACACCATGCCGCCGCCCCGCATCAGCACCAGCGCCCGATCGCCCGAGACGAGCAGGTCGGCGGGCTGGTAGGTCGGCTCCTTGCCGCCGTTCAGGTCCAGCGAGGCGGTGACCTTCCTGGTCGCCGTGTCGATGACGCGCAGTACGCCGTTGCCGGCCGTGATGACCCGGTCCCCGTCGGTCTTGACCAGGTCGGGCTCGTCCACGCCCGCCTCGTGCACGTTCGTCGTGGAATGCTCGGGGGTGAGCGAGACCTTGGCCTCGGGCACGGCCATCGCGGTGTCACGCGCCAGATACTTCACCTGGGGCCCGCCGAAGCCCCACGCGCCTACGCTCTTCGCCGCGCGCTCGCGCAGCCCGGCCAGCAGCTCGTCGCAGTCGCTGTAGGAGACGAGACGTACGGCCTCCAGCCGCTGCTTCGGGAGCGGCGGGGTGGCGGAGGTGCAGGCGGCGGCGGTCGCGAGGACTGTGGCGACCAGTGCCGTACGGATCGGCGGCTTCATGACCACATTGACGGATCCCGCGGCCGGGTGGTTCAGGAGCCCCGGGCCGGGTTGACGGTGAAGACGGGACTCAGCTCCAGCTCGTCGGGGATCTCCAGCAGTTTGCGCACCAGCTCGCCGTCGAAGCCGACGACCTGGACCTCGTCGTTGGTGGCGTCGCTCTGCTCCCAGCAGAACAGGTGGGTCTCGTCGTACCAGCCGAGGATCTTGTCGCAGTCGGAGGAGAACGCCCGGACCCGGTCGCCGGTGGCTGAGTCCCAGAGGCAGTGGTCGCGGCCGACGCCCTCGGGGCAGTTGGTCACGAACAGCTTGCCGGAGGGGGAGAAGAGGTCCTGCGTGCCCGAGGCCAGCGTGCCGACGGCGGGCGCGTCGCGGACCGCCTTGCCCGCGGCGTCGAAGAAGCGCAGCCCCTCGTCCTTGCCGTAGACGTTGACCACGCCCTTCTCCTCGCCGTCCCAGCCGAAGGAGGAGCCGCGGATCGCGCTGTCGGCCACGTTGACCACGGTGGCCTTGGCCTCGGCCACGTCGACGAGGACGAAGCCCAGGTAGAGCCAGTCGTCGCCCTTCTTCCGCTCGATGTTGAGCAGGAGCGTCGAGCCGTCCTTGGACCAGGAACGCAGGCTGCTGATCAGCGGCTCGCGCACGGTCTTGACGGTGGACCTGGCGCCCGAGCGCCGGTCGGTGATGACGATCGAGTCGTAGTCGTCGGAGGTGTAGGTGCGGCCCCTGCTGGCCAGGCGGTGACCGTCGGGCGAGACGAGTGACTCCCAGTTGTCGGCGTACTTGACGAACGTGCCGCGCAGTGACTTCCTGGCGTAGTCCTGCCACTCCTCGGACTTCTTGTCGTAGATCTCGTACGAGGTGAGGGTGATGGCGTCAGCCGGGTGCTCGTAGAGCGTGATCGCGCCGCCGGGCAGTTTGCGCCTGACCGGGTCGGCCGGCACCGCCGTGGGGGTCTGGCGCTGCTGCGTCGTCGTCGTTCGCGGCGTGGCCGAGAGGGCCGCGACCGGGGTCCGCTGCCGCGAGACGACCACCGCCACGGCCGCCAGCATGAGCACCGCGACGGCCACCGTCACACCGATGATGATCGGGCCCTTGCCCCTGCGGGGTGGCGGGAACCCCGGCCGGTGGTGCGTGGGAAAGGACGTCGAAGACCCGGGAAACGCTCCGGGCGGCATCGAGGACCTCGCGGGCGCCGGGAATGCCGCCGGCGTGGACCCCATCGGCGACCCGGAGGCCATCGGGTGCCGAGACGGCGCCGGATGCGCCGGGTGCGGTGCCGGGTGCGCTGCCGGGGGCGTCGGGTGCGGGGGCGCCGGCGGGTGCGGCGCCGAGGGGGTCGCGGCGGCGGCCGCCTGGGCGAGGATGCCCGGGTTGGGCGCGGCACGCTGCAGTAAGCGCATGATCACCTGCTCGGCCGTCGGCCGGCGGGCAGGGTCCTTGGCCAGGCAGTCGAGCACCACGTCGCGCAGCGGCCCGTCGAGCACGCCCACGTCGGGATCCTGGTTGAGCACCCGGTTGAGCACGGCGGGCATGGTGTCGCTGCCGAACGGCGCCCGGCTGGATGCGGCGAACACCATCGTCCCGGCCCACGAGAACAGGTCGGCGGCCGGCCCGACGGTGTGTCCCATGATCTGCTCGGGCGGCATGTACGAAGGGGTGCCGACCGGCATGCCGCTGATCGTCGAGGTGGCGTCGAGCGCCCTCGCGATGCCGAAGTCGATCACCCGCGGCCCGTCGGTGCCGAGGATCACGTTGGCCGGCTTGAAGTCGCGGTGCACGATGCCGGCCTGGTGGATCGCGGCCAGCGCGGTGGCCGTGCCGACGGCCAGGCGGTGCAGCGAGGAGCCGGTGCGCGGCCCCTCCCGCTGCACGACCTGCTGCAGCGACGGCCCCTCGATGAACTCACTGACGATGTAGGGCCGCTGGTGTTCGATGCCGGTGCCCAGAACGGCCGCCGTGCAGAACGGCGCCACCCGCTGAGCCACCTGCACCTCGCGCAGGAACCGTTCGACGCTCACCTCGTCGGCCGCCTGGTCAGCCCGCAGCCACTTGACGGCGACGTGCTCGCCGGAGGGGTCCTTGGCCAGGTAGACGACCCCTTGCCCGCCCTCGCCGAGCCTGCCGAGGAGATCGAGGCCGGCCAGGCGTGGCGGATCTCCGGGTCTGAGCGGCGCGAAGGAAGGCATGAGGGGATTCTCACCCCATGCCGCGCCCGGCGAAAACTACCCGCGAGTAGCATGTCCGGAATATCCTTCTGCCATGCACGTGACGTCCAGCGGCACGACCCAGCAGATCACCGTGCCGTTCACCGGCGAACCCCTCGCCCAACTGCCCCTCTCCACCGCCGACGACGTCAGCGTGGCCTACCGGAAGGCACGGGCCGCGCAGGAGGAATGGGCCGCCCGGCCGGTCGCCGAACGGGTGCGGCCGTTCCTCCTCCTCCACGACGCGCTGCTCGACCGGCGCGACGAGATCCTCGACATCGTCCAGAACGAGACCGGCAAGGCCCGCAAGCACGCCTTCGAGGAGGTGCTGGACGTCGCCGGGGGCGGCCTCTACTACGCCCGCCGCGCCCCCGGCCTGCTCGCCCCGCGCAGACGCCAGGGCATCCTTCCGGTGGCCACCCGGGTGAGCGAACTGCGCCGGCCCAAGGGCGTGGTCGCGCTCATCTCGCCGTGGAACTACCCGCTCTCCCTCGGGATCACCGACGCCGTCCCCGCGCTCCTGGCCGGCAACGCGATCGTCCACAAACCCGACACGCAGACCGCCCTGTCCACGCTGTGGACGATCGACCTGCTGGCCGAGCTGGGCATGCCGCGCGAGATCTGGCAGGTGGTGCTGGGCGAGCCCGCCGAACTCGGCGACGCGCTGCTCGACGGGGCCGACTACGTGGCCTTCACCGGCTCCACCCGCAGCGGCCGGAAGATCGCCGAGGAGGCGGCCAAGCGGCTCATCGGCTGCTCCCTGGAGCTCGGCGGCAAGAACCCGATGGTGGTGCTCGACGACGCCGACCTCGACCTCGCCGTCCAGGGCGCCCTCCGGGCCTGCTTCACCAACGCCGGCCAGCTCTGCCTGTCGATCGAGCGCCTGTACGTGCACGCGAGCGTGTTCGACGCCTTCGCCGAGCGCTTCACCCGGCAGGTGCGCAACCTGCGGCTGGGCGCGGGCCACGACTGGTCGGTGCAGATGGGCTCGCTCACCTCCCAGCGCCAGCTCGACGCCGTCAGCGCGCACGTCGACGACGCGCTGGACAAGGGCGCCACGCTGCTGACCGGCGGCAAGGCCAGGCCCGACCTCGGGCCGCTGTTCTACGAGCCCACGGTCCTCACCGGCGTCACCGAGGACATGGAGCTGTGCCGCAACGAGACGTTCGGCCCGGTGGTCGCGCTGTACCCGTTCGGCACCGACGACGAGGCCGTCGCCCTGGCCAACGACACCGTCTACGGGCTCAACGCCTCCGTCTGGACCACCGATCTCGCCCGCGGCCGCGCGTTCGCCGCCCGCGTCAAGGCCGGCACGGTCAACATCAACGAGGGGTACGGCTCCGCCTACGCCTCCTACGACGCCCCGATGGGCGGCATGAAGGCGTCCGGCATCGGCCGCAGGCACGGCGCGGAGGGCCTGCTCCGCTACACCGAGTCGCAGACCGTGGCCTCCCAGGCGAGCTGGCTGGGGTTCGAGCCGCCGTTCGACCTGTCGTACGAGACGTGGGCCGAGGTTCTGAGCGTCACGCTCAAGACGATGAGGAGGCTCCGGCTCAAGTGAGCGACTTCGACGTGCTCGTCATCGGGTCCGGGTTCGGCGGCAGCGTCTCGGCGCTCCGGCTGACCGAGAAGGGGTACAGGGTCGGCGTGCTGGAGGCGGGCCGGCGCTTCGACGAATCCACTCTGCCCGCCACCTCCTGGCACGCGCGCGACTTCCTGTGGGCGCCCTGGCTCGGGCTGAAGGGCATCCAGCGCATCCACGTGCTGCGCGGCGAGCGTGGCAGCAAGGTCATGGTGCTGGCCGGGGCCGGGGTGGGCGGCGGATCGCTCAACTACGCCAACACCCTGTACGAGCCGCTCGACCCGTTCTTCCAGGACCCGCAATGGGCGTCCATCACCGACTGGAAGGCCGAGCTGGCTCCCCACTACGACCAGGCCAGACGCATGCTGGGCGTGGTGACCAACCCCACGGTGACCCGGGCCGACGAGATCATGCGCAAGGTCGCCGATCGGATGGGCGTGGCGGACACCTTCCGCCTCGCGCCCGTCGGCGTCTACTTCGGCGAGGACGGCGTCGACCCCTACTTCGGCGGCGCCGGCCCCGAGCGGCGCGGGTGCACGCAGTGCGGCCAGTGCATGACCGGCTGCCGTCACGGCGCCAAGAACATGCTCACCAAGAACTACCTCTACCTGGCCGAACGGGCGGGCGCCCGGATCTACGCCGAGTGCACCGTCACCTCGGTGCGTCCGCTGCCCTCCGGCGGCTACCGGGTGCACGTCCGTAGGACGGGGTCCGCGCGGCTGCGCCGTACGTTCACCGCGAAACAGGTCGTCTTCGCGGCCGGCACGTACGGCACCCAGCGGTTGCTGCACCGGCTGCGCGCCGACGGCACGCTGCCCCGCGTCTCCGCCCGGTTGGGCACGCTGACCAGGACCAACTCCGAGGCACTGCTGGGCTTCGAACGGCTCTCGGCCGACGGCGAGAAGCTCAACTCCGGCGTCGCCATCACCTCCTCCATCCACCCCGACGCCCAGACGCACATCGAGCCGGTCCGCTACGGCGACGGCTCCAACGCGATGGGCCTGCTGCGCACCCTGCTCATCGACGGCGGCCAGTCCCGGTGGCGCGCCTTCGCCCGCGAGGTGGCGGCGCACCCGCTGCGGGCGCTGCGCCTGCTCAACCTGCGGCGCTGGTCGGAGCGGACCATCATCGCGCTGGTCATGCAGGCCAAGGACAACTCGATCACGGTACGCGGCACCCGCTGGGGCCTGCGCGCGTCGCGCGGCCACGGCGAGCCCAATCCCACCTGGATCCCGGCCGGTCACGACGCGGTACGGCACGCGGCCGAGGAGGTCGGCGGGCTGCCGGGCGGGTCGTGGCTGGACCTGTTCGACATCCCGGCGACGGCGCACTTCCTCGGCGGCTGCGCGATCGGCGACTCCCCGGACACCGGCGTGATCGACCCCTACCACCGGCTCTACGGCCACGAGGGGCTGCACGTCGTCGACGGTTCGGCCGTCTCGGCCAACCTCGGCGTCAACCCGTCGCTGACCATCACCGCGCAGGCCGAGCGGGCCATGTCGTTCTGGCCGAACGCGGGCGAGGCGGATCCGCGTCCGCCTCTCGGCTCGGCCTACGACCGGCTCTCGCCGGTCGCGCCGCGCGACCCGGTGGTCCCCGCCGCCGCCCCCGGCGCCCTCCGGCTGACCCTCACGCCACGTACGACGCCGGCCTGACGTGTACGACGCGGAGACCTGACCGCGTACGGCGTCGAGATCCGACCGGGCGCGCGGGCCCGCCGGGGCGGATCCCGCGCGCGGGACACCGCCGTGGATCGGTCAGACAGGGAGATTCCAGCTCGGCCCGTCCGGGTCGCCGAGCCAGACCCGCTGCCGCCCGTCGCGCGTCACGGTGAGACCGAAGGCCGACTGGTGGGGAGATCCCGCTCGCTGCCAGGTCAGGATGGCGTCCTCGACGGCGTCCCACAGCCGGAGCGGCCCGTGCTGGTGCACGCTCCAGCCACCGTCCGGGGCCGGCTCGGTGGTGGCCTGGGACCCGGTGGCCACGTCGATCAGGAACACCTCGTCCCCGTCACCGATCTTCTCGGCCGAAGGCGCGGCGAGCTGGGCGACGAACACGCCGGTCGAGTCGTCGAGCAGCTTCGGATCGATCCGGCTCGCGCGCGCCTCCCCGAGGCCCGTCAGGTAGAACGGCGAGCGCGGCGGGGGCTGATGCGGGCGGGCGGGCATGAACGAGATGTCCTCGGCGCGGAACCGGCCGGAGGCGGTGCCGTCGTCGCCGAGCCTGAGATGCGCGAACGCCGACCCGTGCATCCAGCCCGTCAGCGGAGCGGTGATGGTGCCGCCGTCACGCACCTGCCACATCCAGGGCGCGGGGATGTAGCGCACCGAACAGGTGGCGATCAGGTGGTCGTACTCGGCGTTCTCCGGATGGCCGCCGAGGCCGTCACCCACGACGAGGGTGGGGGCGTAGCCCTGCCGCGAGAGGCCGGCCCGCGCGCCGGCGGCCACGGCCCGATCGTACTCGACCGAGGTCACGCGAGCCTCGCCGAGCCGGTGGCACATGAGAGCGGTGGAGTAGCCCGTCCCCGTGCCGATCTCCAGCACCGAGTCGGTGTCCACGATCTCGGCGACCTCCAGCATCCGCACCACCAGGCTGGGCATCGTGGAGGAGCACGTCGGGCTCCCGCCCATCGTGTCGGTCGCGGCCGCGGCCATGACACCGTCCACTTGGGTGACCCAGGATTCGTCGGAGTCGGCCATCCGCAGCCACTCCTCATCGCCCACGTCCTGGCGACGCACCGGCTCCCACAGCGTGCCGTACGAACCGTTCACCCGCCGGAAGACCGCGTCTCCGAGAAAGAACTCGCGGGAAACGTGCTCGACCGCGGCCCGCCATTGCGGATCGTGTAGGTGACCACCCGAGATGAGTCGCTCGGCCAGTCCAGCGCTCCGATCGGTCATGTACGTCCTTTCCCCAGAGAGGTTGGCGAGAGCGCACGCTGTTGATCACCAGAACGGAACATCCGTCATCAACAGTCGTCGGCGTAGTCGATGGTGTTCTCGTGGTCTTTAGCAGGCCTCGTACTGTCAGAGCAGCTGGTCGTCGTGTTCTTGTTGGTCTCCTTGTTGGTGCCGTGCCTGCCCGCCTCGATCGGCTGGCCGGACGGATCGAAGTAGCGACCGGTCTGTGTCACGGGGTCGAGTTCGACGCGGGGCACTTCCACGCGAGCGGACGGGTTGAATGCGGTCACGCGGGTGACTCCCCACGGTTCGGCTGTCATGGTTTTCATGGCCTGGTGTTTCCTTCTTTCTTCGGTTGACGGACAGGATGGGCCACTGGTTGACCTGGCCGCCGGGGAATCGGAAGGCGAGCTGGCGAGTTGCCGGGCTTGCGTGGAAAAGGGGCCGGCCATGAATTGGCCGGCCCCCGGGTGTGTCCGGTCGGGCCCCGTTCGACCGGATTCACCACTGGTACGCGCTCAGGCGGCGCGGGTGATGGTCTCGCAGTCGGCGTGGACCGTATCCACGGCGACTCGGTCGGCGATCGCCCTGTCGGCGGTGCCGCCGTCGCAGCGGACGGAGTTCTCGGCCTGGCCGTCCTGGACGTCGATCACGTCGTTGCCGGCGCCGCCCGACACGGTGTCCCGGCCACGGCCAGGAGTGATCGTGTTGCCCAGGGCGTCGCCGGTCAGCGTGTCGCCGAACGAGCTGCCGATGATGTTCTCCGTCTGGATGTTGTCCTGGTCGGCCGGCCGGGTGCCCTCGGCGGGGCGGCCGTCGTTGAACGCGAAGTCCAGTCGCACGGTCACCCCGGCCGCGGCCGAGGACAGGGCGTAGGAGGTGGTGTCCTCGCCGTTGTGGCCGGCGTACAGGATGCGGCTGGCCGTGGTGCCCGCGGCCTCGCCGACGAGGAAGGTGTCGTCGCCGTCGTCCCCCTCGACCGACCCGGCGAACGGGACGAGCGTGTGGAAGGTGTCGCGGCCGTTGCCCAGCCTCGCCAGGATCTTCGGGATGCCGGCCGAGCACCGGACCGTGGTGGGATCACCGGCGACCGCCAGGCAGCCGGCTCCCGGAACGATCGTCACCGAGTCGGACACCCGGATCGCACCCCCGCTCTCGACCTCTCCATGGTCGAGCAGAAGATTGTTCTGCTCTGCTGAGAAATGCACACTCATGACGGCCTATTTCCAGCAAAAGTACGCACACCTAGTGCTCCTGGCCTCGTTGAGCGCGGGCACCTCAAGGGCGTGAAAGGGTGATCGGATGGGCTGGGATGTGCATGCGCTGGACCTGCTAGAGGCGGGGGCGCCGACGCCTCTGGTCGAGTTTCCCGTGGCGGCGCCCGGCGTCAGGCTGCTGCTGAAGGACGAGTCGGCGCATCCGACCGGGAGCCTGCGGCACCGGCATGCCAGGGCGTTGTTCCGGCGGGCCGTCCTCGACGGGCTGGTGACCGAGGGGACGACCGTGGTGGAGGCCACCGGGGGCAACGCCGCCGTGGCGCAGGCGTGGTTCGCCAGGCGGCTCGGCCTGCCGTACATCGTGGTCATGCCCGGCGTGCGCGGTGAGGAGCGGGCGCGGCCGGTGGAGGAGCTGGGCGGCGAGTGCCGGTTCGTGACCCCGCCATTGGCGATCTACGACGCGGCGCGGCAGATCGCAGGGCACTTCCTCGACCAGTTCGGTCGAGCGGTCGAGCACGACCTGGCCGACGAGCTGTTCGCCCAGGTACGCCCGGACTGGGTGGTGGTGGGGGTCGGCACCGGAGCCACCTCGGCGACCCTGGGCCGCCGGGCCCAGGCCCTCGTCGCCTCTCCGGGTGCGGGCCCAGAGCAACTCCCCACGCTTGCGGGCCCAGAGCCGGGCAGTGTGGACCGGACACGGGTGGCGGTGGCCGATCCCGAGAACTCGGCGTACTTCCCCGGGTGGACCCTGGACGTGTCCGACTACGCGACGGGCATGCCGTCACGCATCGAGGGGATCGGCAGGCCGCGCGTGGAGCCCGGTTTCCGCCCGGACCTGGTCGACCTGGTGATACCGGTGCCCGACGCGGCCTCCGTGGCCGCCGCCCGGCGCGTTCGCGAGGTCACCGGGCTGCCCGTGGGCGGTTCGTCGGGCACCGCGCTCTGGGCCGCGCTGGAGCTGGTCGAACGGATGCGCGCCAAGGGCCGTCACGGCACGGTGGTGTCCGTGATCGGCGACGCGCATCCACGACATCTGGCGACTTATCACGATGACGCGTGGGCCACCGCGAAAGGGCTCGACGTGCGGGCCCACGAGCAGGAGCTGCTCCGCCGTACGAGCTGATCAGCCGGAGCGGCGTTCACCCCGGAAGGGTCTCGCCGCCGATGGGGGCGAGGACCTCGCCGGTGTAGTACGACGACAGCCGCTCGGCGGCGAAGAAGACGTACGACGGCGCGATCTCGTCAGGGTCGGCGGCCCGCTTCATCGGCACCTGCTCGCCGAACTTCTCGACCTTCTCCTCGGGGAACGTCGCCGGGATCAGCGGCGTCCAGACCGGCCCAGGGGCCACCGCGTTGACCCGGATGCCCTTTTCGACGAGGTTCTGTGCCATCGCGTAGGTGAATGCGTTGATCGCGCCCTTGGTGGCGGAGTAGTCGATCAGCGTCTTGTTGCCGCGCAGCCCGTTCACGGACGAGGTGTTGATGATCGCGCTGCCCTCCCGCAGGTACGGCAGGGCGGCCTTGGTGACCCGGTAGTAGCTGTGGATGTTCACCGCGAACGTGTGCTCCCACTGCTCGTCGGTCAGCTCCTCCAGGGAGTTGACCGGCTCCTGGTAGGCCACGTTGTTGACCACGACGTCGAGGCCGCCGAGCTCGCCGACCGCCTGCTCGACGACCGACGCGCAGTGGTCGCGGTCGCCCAGGTCACCCGGGAGCAGCACACAGCGCCGATCGGCCTGCTGCACGAGCTTCTTGGTGTGGTTGGCGTCCTCGTGCTCGCTGAGGTAGGCGATCGCGACGTCGGCCCCCTCCTTGGCGAAGGCGATGGCGACCGCCCGGCCGATGCCGGAGTCACCGCCGGTGATCAACGCCCGCTTGCCCGCCAGCAGGCCCCTGCCCTCGTAGTCGCGCATCTCATCGCGGGGTTCGGGCGCCATCTCGCCGCTGCGTCCTGGGTACGGCTGGCTCTGACCGGGCGGTGTGGTGTTCGCTTCTTCAGGCATACGGGGACGCGTGCCCGCAGGTCGGCACGCCTAACGTGCCCTGCGCCCGGTCAGCGCAGCGGGTGGCTGACCCAGACGTTCGGCTCGACGTAGACCGCGTGGTCGTGCGCCACGTCGCAGTGCACCGGGCTGAGCGCTCCCGGCACCTCGATCGTGCCGGTGCGGTCGAAGGGCAGATCGGTCCACGCGCGCCACTCGTCGAGCGTGCCCGCGACCACCATCGACCGGGGCGCCACCTTGACGATCTTCCCGCCGGCCCGTACGTGCACGCGCAGCCAGGCGTCGTGCGGCAGCCCGTCCGCACGCGTGCGGAAGGCGTACTCGGTCATGGGGGTGTGCGGTTCGAGGTGCTTCTGGTTGGGCCGGACGGGCGCCACCAGCTCGGCGAACCCCATCGCGGCCGCGTGGTCGCGCATCGCGCTCACCATGCGAGGCGACACCCCCGACCCCAGCAGGTCGCGCCGGACGGTGATCTCCAGGGCGGAGATGGCGGAGGTCTCGGTGGAGGTCTCGCGGGCCAGCCAGCCCCGGCGGATCACCGCGTCCCAGCCGTCGTCGGGCAGCTCGGACCCCTTCGGCGCGTACGGGATCATGCAGGCGCGCGCCACCAGCCGCCCAGGCTCGGCGTCGTCGTCGGCCACCAGCACGTAGCCGGTGTAGGCCGAGTCGGCGATCTCGTAGAAGAGGTCGGCGATGGGGTCCTTGAGCATGAACTCGGGCCACGCGCTGTCCATCGTCCAGAGCGAGGCGGCGAGTTCGGGACGTTCGGCGAGCGTCGTGATCCGGAGGGACATGTGGATCATTGTTACATTTCGGATGGCCGCTGGACCGGCTGGTGCTCGGTCCTGAAGATCAGCGTGGTCTGCAGATGGACGATCTCCGGCCGGACCAGGAACTTCTCCAGCGCCAGCCGGTGCAGGTGGTCGGCGTCGGTCACGGCCACGTGCACCAGGAAGTCCTCGGTCCCGGCGACGTGGAACAGGGTGATTGTCTCCGGCAGGCCGAGCACGAACGTCCGCAGCGGGTCCACGAGCTGGCTGGTGTGGGGGCGTACGCGAAGGGCGAGCAGCGCCTGCAGCGGCCGGCCCAGCTTGGCCGGCTCGACCCACGCGCGGAACCCGGTGATGACGCCCCGGCGGCGCAGCGAGCGGACGCGTTCCAGGGCCGTCGAGGGTGCCACGCCGAGGCGGTCGGCGAGATCCTTGTTGGGCAGCCGGGCGTCGTTCTGCAGCTCGGCCAGAATGGCCAGGTCGATCGAATCCAGTTCGGTGTTATGCGGCATTGTCACCCTTTCCTTCGGTGACGCTAGCCGGGCCTCGATGAAGTGACCACTATTTCGGAGTATGTGGAACATCGAGGAGTTCACCGAGGCGGCGGGCATCACGGTCCGCGAGCTGGCGGCGTACGTGGACGAGAGCCAGCGGGGCGCCGTGCCCGTGATCAGACGCGAGCCGCCCCGGGAGCTGGCCGAGCGGCTCGGGCTGCGGGACCTGATCCGGGACGGCGGGATGATCCCGGGGACGTACCAGGAGTTTCTGCGGACGTTCCTCGCGGAGGGCACCAGGCTCCACCATCCCGCCTACCTGGGACACCAGAGCGCGTCGCCGGACTTCCCGGCGGCACTGGCCGATTTCATCCACGGCGCCACGAACAACCCGATGGCCGTCTACGAGATGGGCGCGGCGGCGGCCACGGTCGAGTTCGAGGTGCTCAGGTGGATGCTGGCCAAGGTGGGCCTTCCGGCCGGCGGCGGCGTGCTGACGCACGGCGGGTCACTGGCGAACCTGACGGCGCTGCTGGCCGCGCGGGCACGGGTGGCGCCCGACGCGTGGGAGAACGGCGTGCCGGGCGACCTGGTGATCCTCGCGCCGCCCTCGGCGCACTACTCGGTGTCACGCGCCGCGTCGATCCTGGGGCTGGGGCAGCGTTCGCTGGTGCCGCTGGAGACGGACGCGCTCGGCCGGATCGACGTCAGCCGCCTACCCGACATTTCCGGAAAAAGGGTGATGGCGCTGGTCGCGTCCGCCTGCGCCACGGGCACCGGGCTCCACGACGACCTGCGCACCCTCGGCGCGTGGTGCCGCGAACGCGGCGTCTGGTTCCACGTGGACGGCGCGCACGGAGCCTCGGCCCTGCTCAGCGACCGGCACCGGCACCTGCTCGACGGCATCGACCAGGCCGACTCGGTCATCTGGGACGCCCACAAGATGCTCCGCACCTCCTCCCTCGCCGCCGCCGTGCTCGTCCGCGAGGAGGGCGACCTGGACGCCGCCTTCCGGCAGCAGGCCAGCTACCTCTTCTACGGCGACCAGGGCTTCGACCTGATCGGCCGCACCGTCGAGTGCACCAAGGCCGAGCTGGGCCTCAAGATCTTCCTGAACCTCGCCTGGCGCGGCGAGCGCGGCCTCGGCGACTACGTGGCCCGCCAGTACGCCACGGCCCACCGCTTCTGGGAGCTCGCCGCCCAGCGACCCGCCTTCGATCTGCCGTACGAGCCCGAGAGCAACATCGTCTGTTTCAGGTACGGCGACGCGGACCAGGCCACGATCCGCGAGCGCCTGCTGCTCGACGGCTCCTTCCACCTCACCTCCACCGAGCTGGGCGGCGCCCGCCACCTGCGGGTCACGGTCATGGCCCCCGCGACGGACGACAAGATTCTGGAGGCGCTGCTCGACGAGATCGCCGCCGTCGCGACGTACTGAATCCGGATTTGCCGACCTTCTGGACGGATCCGCCCGATCCTGTACGTTCGAGTCGAGCGCTAGGGGAGGGTTCCGGTGCGAGAACTGTTCGGCAAGGTCGCGGTGGTGACGGGGGCGGCGAGCGGCATCGGGAGGGCGTTATCCGTGCGCCTCGCCGCCGAGGGCATGTCGCTGATGCTCGCCGACGTCGATCCGGGTGGGCTGGCCGAGACCGCCGAACTGGCGGGCAACGGCAAGGCCCTCACCCAGATCACCGACGTGTCCGACGAGGCGTCCGTGCACCACCTGGCCGACCGGGCCTTCGGTGAGCTCGGCGCGGTCCACCTGCTCTGCAACAACGCGGGCGTCTTCCAGCGCGGGCACATGTGGACCCGCACCCCCGAGGACTTCAGCTGGCTGCTGGGCGTCAACCTGTGGGGCGTGCTCCACGGCATCCAGGCGTTCGTCCCGCGCATGATCGAGCAGGACACCGAAGGCCACATCGTCAACACCGTGTCCGTGGCCGGCCTGCTCGGCGCCCCGTCGGCGGGCGGATACGCGGTCAGCAAGTACGCGGCGTACGCGGCCACACAGTCGCTCGCCCAGGATCTGGCCGCCGTTGGGTCCAGGCTGCGCGTCACCGCCCTGTGCCCGGGCGGGGTGCGGACCAGGATCAACCACTCCGAACAGGTCCGCCCAGCGGGACTGTCCCTCGCTCGCGGCTCCGACGACCCGGAGGCGCAGGAACGGCTCGACGCCGCCGTCGAGCGCGGCATCGAGCCGGAACGGGTCGCCGACCTGGTCGTCGAGGCGATCCACGAGGAACGCTTCCTGGTGCTGACCCACCCCGACTACGGCATGGGCCTGCGCAGGCAGACCGACGCCCTGCTCACGGGCGGGATCCCCCCACTGCCCGCGTACGAATGACACCTGGCCAGGCAGGACGGGTGCTGCCGATACACTGGAGACACCGCATTCGCCTTCATGGGGGTATCTCTCGGTGTCTGATTTCGACACAGTGCTCGTGGTCGACTTCGGCGCGCAGTACGCGCAGTTGATCGCCAGGCGGGTGCGCGAGTGCCACGTCTACTCCGAGATCGTGCCCTCGACGATGCCGGTCGAGGAGATGCTGGCCAAGCGGCCCAAGGCGATCATCCTGTCCGGCGGCCCCTCCTCGGTCTACGCCGACAACGCCCCGGCCGTCCCCGTGGGTCTGTTCGAGACCGGAGTGCCCACGTTCGGCATCTGCTACGGCTTCCAGGCGATGGCCCAGGCGCTGGGCGGCGAGGTGGCCCGCACCGGCGTCGCCGAATACGGCGGCACCGAGCTCGACGTGCTCCAGGAGGGCGTGATCTTCGCCGGGCTGCCCGCGGCGCAGAAGGTCTGGATGTCCCACGGCGACAGCGTCGCCGCCGCCCCCGAGGGGTTCGCGGTGACCGCCTCCACTCGCGAGACTCCGGTCGCCGCCTTCGAGCACCCCCAGCGGGGCCTCTACGGCGTGCAGTTCCACCCCGAGGTGCTCCACTCCGAGCACGGCCAGGCGGTGCTCAGGCACTTCCTCGACGCGGCGGGCTGCCGCCCCTCCTGGACCATGCTCAACATCGTCGAAGAGTCCGTCGAGGCGGTCCGCCGCCAGGTCGGCGACGGCCGGGCGATCTGCGCGCTGTCCGGCGGCGTCGACTCCGCCGTGGCCGCCGCGATCGTGCAGCGCGCCATCGGCGACCGGCTGACCTGCGTCTTCGTCGACCACGGGCTGCTGCGCAAGGGCGAGGCCGAGCAGGTCGAACGCGACTTCGTGGCCGCCACCGGCGTCAAGCTCCGGGTCGTCGACGCCGCCGACCGCTTCCTGAAGGCGCTCGACGGCGTGACCGACCCGGAGGAGAAGCGCAAGATCATCGGACGCGAGTTCATCCGCGTCTTCGAGGACGAGCAGCGCGCGATCATGGCCGACGGCCCGGTCGACTTCCTCGTCCAGGGCACCCTCTACCCCGACGTGGTCGAGTCGGGCGGCGGCACCGGCACCGCCAACATCAAGTCCCACCACAACGTCGGCGGCCTGCCCGAAGACCTCCAGTTCACCCTGGTCGAGCCGCTGCGCACGCTGTTCAAGGACGAGGTGCGGCGGGCCGGTGAGGAGCTCGGGCTGCCGTCGGCCATGGTGTGGCGTCAGCCGTTCCCCGGTCCCGGCCTCGGCATCCGCATCATCGGCGAGGTCACCCGCGAGCGGCTCGACCTGCTGCGCGAGGCCGACGCCATCGCCCGGGAGGAGCTGTCGCGGGCGGGGCTCGACCGTGAGATCTGGCAGTGCCCGGTGGTGCTGCTCGCCGACGTCCGCTCCGTCGGCGTCCAGGGCGACGGTCGCACCTATGGTCATCCGGTGGTGCTGCGCCCGGTGTCGTCCGAGGACGCCATGACGGCCGACTGGTCCCGGGTGCCGTACGACGTGCTCTCCCGCATCTCCACCCGCATCACCAACGAGGTCCGCGACGTCAACCGCGTCGTCCTCGACGTCACCAGCAAGCCCCCGGGCACCATCGAGTGGGAATGATCGCCGCACGCGGCTGACCCTTTTCATCCTGTACGGCACAGCCAACGGCACGCCAAACGCCGCACGAGGCCGGGCTCTGTCCAGGGAGACGCCCGCTGACCGGTCAGTGGCGGGCCGCCGCTACGGCGTCTGCTTCACCGTCAGCTCTCCGTGATGACCACGTTCTTGAAGATGCCAAGATCTTTGAGATCGACGTCGACGGCCTTGGCAGTCTTGGGAACCTTGCCGAAGGCCGCGTAGGCCCGAGCGGTTCTTCCCTCATGCAGGATTGCGCCGGGCGGCCATTGTGTGCATGCGCACCTGCTGTTCTCGAACATGGGAGTGACAGGAAACAGCTCGTCGGGAACGATCAACTCGATCCCCTCGGTGCCCTGCTTGCCCGACTGAATCAGACCGAACAGGCTGATGAACGTCCCTCCGCCGTCGTTCCTGATCGTGTATCGCAGCATGACCTTGTCGCCTTGCCAGGTCAGGGAGTCGATCTGAACGTGGCCGCGGGCCTTCACGCCGCGTACGTCAGTGTGGGCGAAAGTACGCCCCGCGGATTCGCTGCCCGGTGTGACGATCCCCGTTGCGAGGGGCGTGCCGGCGGGCTTGGGCGTGGTGGCGGTCGCGGTCTTGGTCGTCGGGGATGGGGTGGCAGTCGTGTCCTGCTGCCACGGGCGGAACAGGCCCAACCAGGCGCCGGTGCTGATCAAGGTGGCCAGGGCGGCAGCGACCGCGGGTGCCATCCAGCGGCTGGATGATCGAGGGCGGGACGGTGAGGGCTCCTCCGGCGTGAGCAGTGGCGTCCAAGCGTCACTGACGGCCCGCGTCGCGGCGTTCACGGTTGCGCGTTCGCGGCCCAGAAGGTGGTCCAGCAAGTGCTGGGTGGTGGGGCGGCGAGCGGGATCCTTCTGCAGGGCTTGCTCCACCAGCGGGCGCAGCCGCTCGTCCAGGCCATCCAGGGTGGGGACGTGGTGCGCGACCCGGAACAGCACCTCGGGCATCTCGCCGGTGCCGAACGGCGGCCGGCCGGTGCCCGCGTAGGTGACGACGCCGCCCCAGGCGAACACATCGCTGGCGGGCGTGAGCAAGCCTCCGTTGGCCTGCTCTGGAGCCATATAGGCGGGGGTGCCGGCCACGGTGACCGATTGGGTGGCCTCGGGGTCGGCCAGGCGGGCGATGCCGAAGTCGATGACACGCGGCCCGACGGCGCTCAGCAGGATGTTGGACGGTTTGAGGTCGCTGTGCACGACACCGGCCTGGTGAATGGCGGCCAGCGCGGTGGCGACCCCGACGGCCAGGGCCTCCAGATTGGCGCCGTGCATCGGCCCCTGCCGCTCGATCATGGTGGACAGATCCGGGCCCTCGACGTATTCGGTGACGAGGAAGGCCGTCTCCCCGTCGATCCCGGCGTCGAGCACAGGCGCCGTGCAGAACCGGGCCACCTGCCGGGCCGCTTCGGCCTCCCGGGTGAAGCGCCGCCTGAAGTCCTCACGTCCAGCCAGTTCAGGCCGCAGCACCTTGAGCGCGACGAGCCGGAACTCGGGGTCCTGGGCGAGGTAGACGATGCCCATGCCCCCTTCGCCCAGCTTGCGGATGAGCGTGTATCGGCCGATTCGCCGGGTCTGCTCGGTCACGTACGCATTCTGGCGATCACATCAGTGCTTGTGAACCTCCGTGTCAGGGCGGCACCGCACTCGATCAAGCCCGTCGTTGACGGTAGGCGAGGCGGCGCAGCAGGATCTCCGCCGGGCCACGGTGACCGAAGCGCCGCATCAGATCGGCGATCACGAGTGACAGCAGCCACGTCGCCGCTGCCACCCCCGTGGCGCCCGCGAGCCCGAGATCGCCCTGCAGCCCGAGTCCGTACGGACCGAAGACCACCACGAACACGACCGACTGGAACAGATACAGGCTCATCGAGCGCTGACCGAGCGCTTCGACGGCGACGGTCAGGCGACCGCGCCGCCGCGCGGCCACGAGAGCGATCAACCCGAACGCCCCGGCCATCCCGATGCCGCTCAGGTATCCGGTGAGCGGCTGGGCGAGCGCCACGATCCACAGCGCGGCCTGCGACGGCTCGGCCCACACCCCTGCCTGGATGAGCCCGGCGGGAACGGCGCCGGCGAGAGACACGACCATGGTGATCACCGTGGCGCGCACCAGGAACGTCCGGCGCCGCTCGGGCTCGTCCAGGACGCGCCGCCGCGCCGCCCACATACCGAGGATCACCCCGGGAACGACCATGATGACGCCCGTGACCAGGCTGAACGGCCAGATCGCCAGCCTGCCGACGAACATCTCCCACAGACCGCTCGTACCCGCGGCTACGCTGCCCGCGGCGTACGTCGAGATGCCCTGCGACAGCGGATACCACATCCCCGCCCCCACCAGCAGGGTGGCGGGCACCAGGGTCAGCCCTGCCGTCCACAGCAGCGTCGCGTCCCTGGCCCGCAGCAGGCCGACGAGCAGGACGGCGCTGAGCCCGTACACGGCGAGAATGTCGATGGGCACCAGCACCGCCACATGCACGAAGCCGATCACCACCAGCCACCATCCCCGGCGGCGCAGCAGCTTGCGGACGGCCGGCCAGTCATCGCCCCGCCGCGTCTGCCGGCGCAGTAGTTGCACCAGCGCGTAGCCGAACAGGAAGGCGAACATCGGCCGCGCGTGGTTGTTGACGAAGAGCAGGTGGAAGAAACCGGCGATCTCATTGGCCCAAGCCGGGCCCCGGTCGACGGCGACCACGAACAGCGGCGCGTGCGCGAACGCGATGGCCAGCAGCATCCCGCCCCGAGCGAGGTCAGGGGCGAGCGCTCGCGCGGCGGTGCCCGGCCGGCCGGACGGCGAAGCGGGCTCCTGGATCGACGTGCTCAAGGCTCATTCCTCCGGAAGGCCCGTCTCGTGACCGGCTGCGAAGAGCGGCTCCGGGAACGTGTCATGCGTCTCTCCTCCTCCGCCACCCCCCGTATGCCGGGGTGCCCCTGATCAACGGGAGGGATCGTGGACTTCGAACGCTACGGACGAGATCCCGCACCCGGAATGAACTCAGCTGCAGACCGGGGTGTACCTGGACACAGCGTCACCGCCGGCCCGCAACGAGGATCCGAAAGCTGGTAATCGGGGACCGGGGCGAGGGGAGATCCCGGTAATCTTCTGGACGTATCGGTGATGCGGCCCGACGGGCTTCCGCTGTGATGGCGGACATGCCCCCATACCGCACGAGTCTTTCGTGCTGCCTGGGGGTACGTCCGTGGCCGTTTTCCGGCATTCGGCGGAAAGCCTGGTCCAGTTGGTGTCCGAGTCGGTGCCCGAGCGCGTCCTCAGTGATGTGATCGCCGACTACCTGCTTGCTACCCAGGGCATCAATCCCGGCAAGGGTGAACGCAGGTCGTGGGACCGGAGCATCCCGATTCTGGCCCGGGATCTGGTCGAAGCCGGACTTGGTGGCGTCGAGATGCTCATCGAGTATCAGCTCCCGTTGACCAGCAAGCGGGCCGACGTCATTCTCGCCGGACGCGACCGGCGCACGGGTGCCGACTCCTATCTGATCGTCGAGCTCAAGCAGTGGAGCCAGGCGGAACTGTACGAGGACGACGCCGATCTGGTCCTGGTGCCCGGGATGGGTGATCGGCCCAAGCTTCACCCGGTGGTGCAGGTGCGCGGCTACTGCGAATATCTGGCCGATTTCGTCGGTGCCCTGGACCAGCACCGGAACGCGGTGCGCGGAGTGGCCTACCTGCACAACGCCAGCGACCCGGACATCCACGATCTCTACGACCATGTCGAGGACGAGCGGACCCGGCTGTTCAGCAAGACGCGCCGGGGCCAGTTCGTCGACTATCTCAGAGGGCAGTTCGCCGCCGAGCCTGGGGCCGCGGCGGCGGATCGCCTGCTGTCCAGCGCCATCCGGCCGTCCAAGCAACTGCTGAAGGCCGCCGCCGGTGAGATCAAGAATCGCGATCAGTTCGTCTTGCTGGCCGAGCAGCGGCTGGCCTACGGGATCGTGCTGCATGCGGTGGAGAAGGCTCGGGCGGGGGACTCGAAGCAGGTTGTGATCATCACGGGAGGGCCGGGCTCCGGCAAGAGCGTCATCGCGCTGTCCCTGCTGGGTGAGCTCTCCGACCGTGGCTACTCGGCACTGCACGCCACCGGTTCGCGGTCCTTCACCGAGACGATGAGGCGTGTTGTCGCCAAGGGGTCGACCCGGATGAAGGCGATGTTCAAGTACTTCAACAACTTCATGATGGCCAAGCCCAACGATCTGGACGTGCTGATCTGCGACGAGGCCCACCGCATTCGCGAGACCTCGGCCAACCGGTTCACCAGATCGGCCCAGCGAACGGGCCGGCCACAACTGGACGAGTTGATCGCCGCGGCGAGGGTGCCGGTCTTCCTGCTGGATGAGCATCAGGTGGTGCGGCCGGGTGAGATGGGGCGGGTCGGCGACATCACCGCCTACGCCCACTCTCTCGGCCTTGCCGTGCACCAGGTCGATCTGGACGCGCAGTTCCGCTGTGGCGGGAGCCGCAAGTACGAGGAGTGGGTGCTGCGCCTGTTAGGTCTGGACGGCGACGCTCCGGAGGCGTGGACGGGGGACGATCATTTCGCGGTTTCCCTCACCGAGTCGCCCTACGAACTGGAGGCCCTGCTGCGGGACAGGCTGGAGGCGAGCTACTCGGCGCGGATGACGGCCGGGTTCTGCTGGCCCTGGAGCTCCCCGAACGGAGATGACAGCCTGGTCGCGGACGTGCGGGTCGGTGACTGGGCGCGACCGTGGAACGTCAAGGGCGACAGGGCTGTGGGGAACGCTCCGGCCAGTGCCTTCTGGGCCACGGCGCCGGGCGGATTCGAGCAGGTGGGGTGCGTCTACACCGCACAGGGCTTCGAGTACGACTGGAACGGCGTGATCTTCGGCCCGGATCTCGTCTATCGCGATGGCAAGCTGGTCACCGTCCGCAGCGCCAGCAAGGACCCGGCGCTGATGCGGAAGGGGGTCAGTGACGAGCAGGCGGACCGGCTGATCCGCAACACCTACAAGGTGCTGTTGACTCGAGGCATGATGGGCACCGCCGTGTACTCGGTCGATCCAGCGACGCAGGAGTTCCTCGCCAAGCTACTGGAGTCACGTGCGACCGCGCGCTGACGCGTCCTCACCCAGGGGCCTCTTGATGGGAGCGCGCACTCCGGCGACGTTGTTGCGCGGCAGCCGCTCGGCCAAGCCAAGGCCACCGACGCCCCCCGCGGCGAGCCCTACGAACACGAGTAAAGGCGGCAGAACTCCATCATGTGATCGGAGATCGTGAGGTGTGGGTCACAAAGGGCCAGCGGAACGAGGCTCGCGTCCGCGCGGTTCACTGTCTGCTGCACCGGCTGAGATGGAGTTGGCAGGTGCCGGCATGTTGGCCTATCTCTATGAGAGGTCGTCGAACTCTCCTGCGACGAGCCCATGTCGAAAAGCCGCGAACTCGCTACGAGTGAAGTACAGCCGGGGACCGTCGGGGTCTTTGGAATCACGTAGTGCGATCAGGGGCCCATCGTCGGCCTTGTGCGCGGCTCCCACTGCCCGAGTGTCGAGGTCGCCGTCCAGCAGGGCCACCTCGACACAATTTCCACCCGTTCCGTTGGAGAGGCTGGACTTCCGCCATGCCACGTGATCAGTCTGCTCGTGGGTCTCATCTCGCCTGCTGTTCACGATGTACCTCCTGATGCCTGTTCGATCAGGCTTCGGGTCGCATCGGGTCCCAGTGCTCGTGCCCGTAGGTGATCGAAAAGCCGATTGTAAGCATTTACGTCATTAGGGGCTTCCAGGTAGATACTTCCCCTCCAATACTCGACGTACACGACATCTGGATCGGACGGCTTGGGGAACTTGAGGATGCTGAACCCGCCGTTCATAGCTGGATGGGCGCCGCTGTCGAAGACGAGGACTTGGATGTTGATGGGGTTCTGTTGCGACAGGTGAAGAAGGTGGCGCAATTGACGCTGCATGACGTCTTTTCCTCCCACTTCGCGTCGAATGACCGCTTCGTTTAGTACCATCCACATCTCGGGTGGCGTTGCTGACGTCAGCAGCTCTTGGCGCTTCATGCGAATCGAGAGGCTTTGGGTGAGTTCCTCATCCGGAGCGAGAGTCGGCTCCGCGCCCATGACGGCTCGCGCGTACTCCTCCGTCTGGAAGAGGCCAGGCACGTACTCGGTCTCGTAGCCGCAGATGGACGAGGCGTCCTCTTCGAGACCCACATAGCTCTGGAAGTACTCGGGAATCGTGTCGGACATTTTGTCCCACCAGCCGCGTTTCCGTGCGTCGCGGGCGAGTTGGAGCAGGACTTCCCTGGTGTGTGCCGGCACCTCGTAGATCTCCAGCAACATGGTCACATCGGAGATGCGGGCACCTACCAGGGCCGCCTCGATGCGGGTGACGGTCGGTGCCGAACATCCCAGGCGCTCGGCGACCGCATCGCGGGACAGGCCCTTCTCTTTGCGTAGGCTGCGCAGGATGGCGGCCAGGCGACGCTGGCGTGCTGATGGACTGCGCCGAGCTGTCATGTCGCCTCCGGTGCGGGGATGCTGGCCGATCTTGGATGCAGAACTGAACAAAGTGCATTCTGTAAACTCTCTTGCACTAAGAGTAGTCGTCGAGGCACACTCTGTGAGGGGTAATGCTCGAACCGGCATGGCTTTCTCCGGTCGGCTCAGCACGCTGCGAGGGTGCAGACGGATTGTTGATCCGCACCACGTGCAGTGTGCGTTGGTGCAGCTCCCTGGCCTGCTGATCGGCTCCGCACGTAAAGGGTGGCTGGATCGATGCGACGCACGCGACGGCAGGACAACCGGCAACAGGGGCCGACCTCGCCGACTCCCGAACAGGTGCAGTTCCTCTACCTGTCCCAGCTCGCCTGGGCGCTGAAGAGGCGTGGCCTGGCGGTCTCGGTGCAGTTGCCGCGACGCGACGAGCCGTGCGTCTCGATCCAGCGGGCGGCGGGGCCGTTGCTCGTACGGGCCTCGCTGCGTGGCGAGCGGTGGGTGTTCACGTGGGGGCGGGGTCGGGACCGGCGGGTGGACGCCCTTGACGAGTGCGCGTTCGAGCGGGTGTGGGAGGTGGCGCAGTGAGTGGTCAGGTTCTGGTCGAGCTGACGTTTCCGGGCCTGGCGGCCTGGGTGCCGCTGGCCCGGTGCTGGGTCGCGGACGCCCTGACGACCGCGGGGCATCGCGACATGGACGATGCCCGGCTTATCACCAGCGAGCTGGTGGGCAACGCCGTGTTGCACACCGGTTCGGGCCGGCCGGGCGGCCTGGTCATGGTGCGGGTCTCGGAGGTCGGTGACGCGGTGGCCAGGATCGAGGTGATCGATGCGGGCGCGAAGACTACGAGTTCTGCGCGGCCGGTGGGCTGGCGTGGGTGCGCAGGACAGATCGGCTTGCGGCCGGGCCGACCGTCAAGGAGAGCCATCCAGGCTCGTACGGTGCGGTCGAAGAGCTGTGGGAGAGGCTCCTCACAGGCGAGGCCCGATCATCGACGGCCCGCTATCGCAGGGTGAAGCGGTGGCGCATGCCCGGAACGCGACCCGCGCCGAAGGGGTGCTCAGGAGTAGCGCGGTGAGCCCCAGGCAAGCCACGGCCATGAACAGCCACGGGTCCTTGGTCTCCAGCACCTGGAGTAGGGCGAGACCGATGCCGGTGAGCACCGTGACGAGCGTGAACACCACGACGGTGCTGTTGACGTGCCGGCTCTCGTCGTCACGGGCGAGCCGGTTGAAGTCGCTGATCTCGGTGAGGATCTGCTCGCAGCGTTCCCGAAGTGCGTGCTGCCGCTACCCGCCTGCACAGTTACGCCCTGCTACGGCAGCAGTCAATCCTGCTCTTCTGAATGAACTGACCACATATGGTTACCACCGAATCTGTGCCAGAGCTGAGGCTGGACTTCCCTGTGGGCGAACTGTTCGATTCTCGGATGAGCAACACCGTTAGCAAGGTCGTCCTGCATGATCAGGACTGAATCGGTCACACTGGAAGCATGGACGTTAGGGGATACGGAGCACTTCGGCCTTACGCGGTGCCAGCGACGCTGGAAGAGCTCACCGGGCCCATCAGAGGTGTCGTCTCACTTCCCCACCACCTCGACTGGGGGCCAAAGCGCAGCTACGACCTGGAACAGATTGCTGACGCGCGGCTGATGTATATGCGCGTGATCCGGGAAAGCGCCACGCCTGACGACCTGCGACGCTTCCTTAATGTGTCGCTCCTGCGGAGGCTTTGGCCCGAGTTGATCTTGCCGCCCCGGGTTCGGGCCTTGTGGCTAGAGCGATTCCCCGAACTCCAGCACCAAGCTGCCGCCTAATGGACGAATTCCACCATCGCCTGGCGCGTATCGCACTCGCAGCAGCTGCGGACCACGGATTCGCCCTGGCAGGCGGCTATGCGGTGCAGGCCTATGGCGTACTCCAGCGGCCCAGCGAAGACATCGACCTGTTCACATCGAGCCTCCGCGACGACTTCGCCGGGTGTCAGCAAGATCTGTGCCGCCTACACCGCCCAAGGCCTTACCGTCAAAGTTGATCTCGACAGCCCTCACTTCGTCCGACTCGGTGTGTCCGACCCTGCGATCAGTCGGACCAGCAAGGTGGAGCTAGCCACCGATTTGCGGGCTCACCCACCGGTCACCATGGAGATCGGTCCGGTTGTCCACCTCGAAGACGTCGCGGGCGGCAAGGTCGAGGCCCTGTTCACGCGAGCAGAAGTTCGCGACTTCATCGACGTCGACGCGTTTCTCACCAGTGGTCGGTTTACCCGTGACCAACTGCTTGACCTCGCTGCATCCCGCGATCTGGGCTTTGACCGCGCCGTGTTCGCACAGATGCTCTCCGCTCTGGAGCTCTATCCGGATAGCGAGTTCCTTGCCTATGGCCTGACAGAACCTGGAGTGCATGAGCTGCGCTCACGGTTCAACACGTGGCGTACAGATCTGGCTCAGGCATGAGAGCCCGCTGACAAAGGGTTTGGTCGCTGAGGTCGGGACCAGGGAAGGCCTGGGGCCAATCGCGCTGGCCGGGGTGAGGATCTCGCGCGGGGCATGGGAGCCGTTCCGCATCACCAGGCGGCGTCCGTTGGTATCGCGCTCCTCGGCGAAGGCGGCGATGTAGGCGTCCACCTCGGACTGCAGTGCGGCGGCGAGCATCGTGCGGGCACCCTCGCGGACGATGTGATCGATTAGTGAGGAAGATCCGGCACAGACGGGCTCGCGGTCGTCAGCCGGCAATTCGGGCACTACGGCACGGGTGTGCCTTCCCGACCAACGTTGGCGCGTTGGCCGGACTCAGTCTCGGTGATCTCTGGGGCGTCGATGACCTGGCCGTGATCGCCTCAGCAGGGCCAGGTGGACGCACTCACCTCGAAGGTGTCCTCCGGCTCCGGGGCGAACCAGAGATTGAGGCTGACCTCTGCACCCTCGACCTCCTTGACCATGCACCTCGGCTCGTCAGCGGAGCCCTCGATGGGAAGGAGCGTCCAGTCGTTGCGCAGGGCGAGGGCTTGATAGAAGGACTCAATATTCTTGGATGAGCCATGCTGCCCCGGAAGGCGATAGGAGCGGCTGATGGTGGCATGGTGGTCGTCGGTGTCGGTGCACCCGCGGTCGCGCTCTCCGGTCGGGGCTGCGCCGGTCGGGGCGGCGTCCAGGACGTCGAACGACGCCAAGGCGGCCTCGACGCTGTCGTAGTTCTTGCCGCAGACCCTCCGGTGCTCCCAGACCTCGGAGATCAGGGGGCCAGCGGCGAGACCGGCCACCACCAGTAAACTCGCGACCGCCATCACCGAACAGCCGAGCACCCTTTTCACGACCGCGACCATAGCGGCCTCAGCGCTGTTGCCAGCCGCTTGGGAACAATGCGGACGAATCGAGTGGTGTGACCCGGTGCCGCGTTTCGATCGAGTCCGGTCCTGCGGCACACCTGCGAGTGCAGGGCGCGTCTACGAGTTCTGTGCGGCTGGCGGGCTGGCATGGGTGCGCAGGACCGCGGTCCGGGGGTTTCATCGGGCCTGACATCCCGGGGTGCTGTGTCGTCGGTTTGGTGGAAAGCCCGAGATTTCACACCGATGGGAAGTGATGGGTAGCGATGCCTGCGCAGCGCGAGGTAGACGAAGCCAAGATCAAGCAGCAGGTGGAGAAGATCGTCGAAGGAATCCGCGCCAAGGACCTCGACGGCCTGAGGCAGCTTTACGCGACAGACGTCGTCTCCTTCGACGTCGAGCCGCCGCTGCAGCACGTGGGGATAGCGGCGAAGATGGAGAACTGGACGAGGGCGTTCACGCTCTTCCAGGATGTGAATTATGAGCTTCGCGACCTGACCTTCACCGTGGGCGGTGACGTGGCGTTCGGCCACGGTTTCGGTCGGCTCAGCGGCACGCTGCAGAACGGGACGGCGACGAGTGGCATGTGGGTCCGGGCCACGTTGTGCTTCCGGAAGAGCGACGACCATTGGTTGATCGCGCATGACCAGGCCTCTGTGCCGTTCGACATCGCGAGCGGCAGGGGCGTGGCCGACCTCGAGCCCTGACGAGTCGCCGACGTCGGGGGCGTCGCGGGCTACCTCCTGCTCCAGCTCGGCCGTGGTCATTCGGGTCACATCTGATGTTCTGCCTCAGTCATTGAGCAGCCGCCACGCGGTCAGCGCGATCCTGGCCCGGGTCAGTCCGGTGGGCTCGGTGAGGTCGACGCTCAGGGCCTTTCCGAGCTGTTGGATACGGCGGGCGACGCTGCTGTGGTGAAGGTGGAGCAGGTCGGCGGCCCGGCGCAGGGAGCCGGTGGCGCAGTAGGCGTCCAGCGTGTCCAGATCCTCCGGGCTGCCGGCCAGGCGGGCGATCGCGGCCACGTCGGCGTTGTCGCGCAAGGCGGCCGGAGGGATCTCGGCCAGGAGCGCCAGCGCGCCCAGGCTGCCGTAGCGGACGACCGGCTGACCTGGGCTGGTGAAGCGGAGGGCGGTGCGGGCCTGCAGCCAGGATCGGTCGGGGCTTTCCACCGAGCCGATGCCGGCCAGGACACCTGCCGGGAAGCGGTCCGGGTTGACGGCGGTGGCCAGGATGACACCGACGTCGGCCAGCAAGGCCGCCTTCACCGGACGGCCACGACAGATCGGGGCGCCGACCTGGTCGAGCGGGAGCGGCGAGCGTACAGCGACAACATGCATGGGCAGGTCAGCGGCGAAGCCCAGCAGGCGAAGCGCCCGGGCTCGGGCCGCCTCGTCACTGGCAGGGCTGACCGCCAGTTCGACCAGAGCTGGATCGGCCATGGTGGTGCCGGTCGGGCCGTACTGCTCGACGACCGCTGCGGCGGCGATGGACAGCCGCTCCAGCAGCACCGCGTCGAGCGGACCTGGCGGACCGGCGCGCTCCAGCCACACCGTGCCGATCTTCTCCTCGTCGAGGGTGATCGACGTCGCGCTGGACGTGGGAGCCGGTGGGTCGGACGCCTGCCGGCCGTCGGGCGCGAAACGGATCACCCGGCCGGTGCCGTTGATCCGGATCGCGGCCACGCACTCAGCCAGGCCCGCCGAGGCCCGGGCGAGGGCAGGGAGGTCGACCCGGCGGCGCATCAGCGTGTCGTAGAACATCACGACCCGGATCGCGCCTTCGACTTGGGAGTCCAGGTGCGACAGCCGTACGGCGAGGGCCTCCATGACAGCAGGATAGGCGGGGATCGTCGCGCCGATCGGCGCTTGATCGGGGCCGCATGACCGACGCATGGCGGATGACCTCTCGCGGCGGCGACCGGAAGGATGATCGGCATGGATCCCGAACTCGAGGCATTCGTCCCCTTGATCCCGCGTCCCGACTACAGCGACCCGGTCTCCGAGCGCGAGAACATCGCCAAGCTGGTGGCCTTGTTGCCCGCGCCTGACACCTCCGCGATGGAGGTGAGCAACCGCAGCGTGCCCGCGGACCCGGAGGTGCCGGTACGCGTCTACCGGCCGCAGGCGGCCCAGGGCGCCATCGTCTGGCTGCACGGCGGCGGCGGCATCGTGGGTGACCTCGACACCGAGCACCCCACGGCGGCGCGGCTGGCCGACGCGTCCGGGGTCATGGTGGTCTCGGTCGGCTTCCGTCTCGCTCCCGAGCATCCTTTCCCCGCCGCGCTCGACGACGGCTACGCCGTCCTGCTCTGGCTCGCCGAGAACGCCGCGGAGCTGGGCATCGACCCGGAGCGGATCGCCGTCGGCGGCATGAGCGCGGGCGGTGGTCTGGCGGCAGGCATGGCGTTGCGAGCCCGCGACGAGCGCGGACCGGCGATCCGGTTCCAGCTGCTGAACCAGCCCATGCTCGACGACCGGAGGGAGACCTGGTCGGCGCGGACCTTCACCGACACTCCCCGGTTGGACGCGGACAACCTGGCCACCATCTGGCGGCTCTATCTCGGAACCGCATCCGCCACGCCGTACGCCGCCCCGGCCAGGGCCACGGACCTGGCCGGGTTGCCGCCCGCCTACATCGCCACGGCCGAGTTCGACCCGCTGCGCGACGAGGGTCTCGGCTACGCGTTGCGGCTGTTGCAGGCTGGGGTCTCGGTCGAGTCGCACCTGTGGGCGGGCACCTGCCACGGGTCGCAGGCGATCCTGTCGGCCGAGGTGTCGCAGCGGCAGAACGCCGAACTGGCCGCCGCTCTGCGCCGGGCCCTGGCCGGGTGAAGCGTGTGAACGGTCACGGGGGACCTTCCACATCGGCTGGCTGAAGGCCCCGGTCCTGGAGACTGATGGGAAAGCGGGTCAGGTCCCGCGCTCAGCGTGGCCTTGGTCCACGAGGGTCGCGAGTTCGTCGAGGAGGGCGATCGAAGCGGCGATCCGGGCGGCGGTCCAGTGGACGGAAGGATCGGGCTCGAGGTAGGAGAGCGTGGCGGCGACAAGGGCATAGGTCGTGCTCGTCCAGTGCGACTCCATGGAAGAGCCGAACGCCCGGGCCCGAAATGACGTGCTCTCCTCGTTGACGGAGGCGCGGACCACGAACCCCGTCAGGAGCGCTCCCATGGCCTGGGACATCAACTCGAAGCCGCCGCCGCCGTCGACCGGCGGCGTGGTGAGCCGGTACCCGAACAGCTTCGGAAGGCGGCTGTACACGGCTGCGCGCAGTGCCGTGAAGGAGCGCTCCGCCGCTGCCAGTTCGGCCGTGACGACCGCGCGCAGGTCACTGTCGGGCAGGCCGCTGGAGGTCGCGCGGAGTGCGAGGTAGTCGCGCCATTCGCGCGAGGTCGCGAAGCGCTGGAAGTCGGCCTCCAAGGCGATGCGCAGGCCCTCGACGACCAGTGTCCGGCGTCCCGCTTCCGTTGCCAGCTCGCCCTGGTGCGCGGACACGAACTCCCGGAGCGCGTCGATCTCTTCGATGCCCTCCGGTTCGAGTCGGGTGTCGCGCACCACCCGCACGAGCACCGCGCGCAGGAATTCGGCCCGATTCGGCCAGTGGCGGTAGGCCGTGGCCCGGGAGACTCCCGAGTCGGCGATCGCCTCCTCCAGGCTGATGCCGTCGAGGCTCACCATGATGCCGCGCTCGCGGACCCGAGTGATTGCGGCGTCGATGATCCGGTCGGCGGGCTTGCGACGGGGACTGTTCACACTGCTAGCATGGCAAATGAGACATCATGTCTCAAGTTCTACCCGAAGAGAAAAGCGGCCTCGAAGCCCGCCCAGGATGATCCGGCCCTCGATGCTCGCACCTGCTGGAGGAACAATGCGCGTGGTGGTCGTTGTCGAGTCCTGCTTCGGTAACACCTCACAGGTGGCCGAGGCCATCATTGAGGGGTTACGCGCAGGCGGTGTCGCGGTCGAGGTGGTGTCAGCCGACTCCGCGCCGCCATCCCTGGCCGCCGACCTGGTCCTTGTCGGTGCGCCGACGCACAACATGGGCTTGCCCAGCAGTGCTTCGCGCGGTCAGGCAGCGCAGAAGGGCGGTAGCGCCCCCTCCTCTGGCGTCCGCGAGTGGATCGACCGGGTCGACTCGGTCGACGGCAGAGTCATCGCCTTTTCGACCACGACCGGTGGTCTGTTCGCCGGTTCAGCGAGCAAGGCGGTCGTCAAGGCGTTCAAGCGCCACAAGGTCCGGGCCGAACGTGGCACGGATTTCACCGTCATGGGCACACCCGGCCCTCTGGCCGACGGGGAACTCGCTCGAGCGCGCGAGTGGGGCCGCACGCTACAAGCCTGACCCGTCTGCCCGCACTCGTTGGGCGGCGGGTGTGTCGACCGCCGCACGGTGTCACTGTGGCTTCCACTGGGAGAACGCCTCCCGCACGTCCCGGGGTGAGTGGGCGAGTGCGTCGTCGTCGGGATCGGCTGCCGTGACGTGGGGCAGGTGCACGATGATGTCGTAGGCGTCCAGCGGGCTCACGGGGGAGTAGAACGTACCGATGCCGGCGCGCTGCCCAGTGATGCCGCGAACGGTGTCGGTCGGCGACAGCCGCCGCAGGTCGGTGGCGAAGGGCCCGTCGTGGCTGGCGTGCATGAGCGCGTCGAGGCTGCCGGGCTCGGGCGCCTCCATCTCCGTGAAGAAGGTGCCGGTGTAGAAGTCGGGGCCGGTGTTGAGGATCTGACCGGTCCCCGAGGTAGTACCGATGACCAGGTAGTCCTTGCCCAGCCGATCGGCCAGGTGCATGCCCATCGGCGTCATCGGCGTCAGGCCGGGTAGTGTGCCGGGCCCGCGTTGGATGTGGCCGTTGTGCGCGGCCAGCACGATCCGGTCCTGTCCGTCCAAGATCCACTCGACGGTGTCCGCGATCGCGGCTTCGCGGTTGAACATCACGGTCCGCTGGTCGCCCCGCACCATCGCGCGGACGATCGTGTCGAGAGTGACCGTTATGCGCAGTGATTGAAGCGCGCGCTCGTAGTCCTCGACAGTGGTCCGCTGAAGGTAGTCCAGGCGTCGGCCCATCATGAGCGCGACGAGTTCGGCGAGACTCGCCGTCAGTGCGTCCTTGGTCGCGGAGGGGAACTGGCCGTAGGCGGCGATGGCCGCGGGTGCGGAGAACGCGGACGTCGCCGCGAAGGCTGAAGCCGTCTCCCGGACGCTCGGGTCAAGCCGAAACTCGGGATCGGCCTGCGCGAGGTAGCCGAGCACGGCGTCCAGGCCGGGCAACAGGGACATGTTCGAGCCGGGCAGGTCGATCCCGGAGAAGCCGAGGGGGCGCGTGGCGGTCTCATTGTGGTGTCGCATCCACCGCAGAAGGTCGCGCATCTGCGCCCACAGCCCCATCAGCGAGGTCATGCCGTTGGCCATGACGTGGCCGAGCCGGTCGTCGCCGCCTCGGACCTAGGCGTCGACCAGGAGTCCTTCGGCGAAGCCGGTCTCCATCGCGTAAACGCTGAACCCGTGCCGCTCGACCAGGTAGCGCAGCAGGCGGTGGCGGAGCCGGTAGAACTCTCCGTTGTAGTGCGCGCTCTCGCCGATCGCCACCACCCGTGCGTCGCCGACCGCCTGGTCCAGCCATTCGAGATCGTCCAACGGCCCGGTCGGATCCAGCGTGCGCAGTGGCATGACCGCCTGGTCGCTCAGCCGCGCCGCAGTCGTTGGGCGAATGGACTCGCTTGATCTGCTCCTGCACCCGGTACGGCTGCGCATCGTGAACGCCATGTCGGGCGGACACACCCACACCACGTCCGACCTGTGCGCCCGTCTGCCCGACGTCCCCAAGACCAGCGTGTACCGGCACGTCGGATTGCTGGTCGATGGGGGAGTGCTGGAGGTCGTCGGCGAGCAGCGGGTACGCGGCGCCGTGGAACGGCACTACCGGCTACGCGGCGAGCGGACGGTGATCGACGCGGACACGGCCGCGTCGATGTCCCTGGACGACCACCGCCAGGGGTTCGCGGCAGCCATGGCCGCCCTGCTCGCCGAGTTCGACGCCTACCTCGATCGGGACGGAGCCGACCCGTCCGCCGACTTCGTCGGCTACAAGCAGGGCGTTTTCTGGCTCAGCCAGGACGAGATCGCGGAGATGGCCGGCGAGCTGCGCGCCGTCTTCGCCGCCCGTGCGGCCAACGGTCCCGAGCCCGGCCGCCATCCCCATCTGATGAGCCTGATCCTGTTCCCGGCCGAGGAGCCACGGCAGAGTGAGCAGGTCACGGGCTGAGGGGAGGTGTCCCTTGCCGGCTCGCCTGTCCTTCGGCGGCGGAAGTGCCGTCGGCATCCTGCCCGGCGACCTTCTCCCACGTCTCCGCAGACGCCAGGCCGCCCATCTCCAGGAGCCTCATCCAGCTGTCCCGGTGTCGGCGCCGCCGCTTACGGCGGTTGACGGCGTGCCCCCCGATGACGGACGCGACGAGCTGGGGATAGCCCTCGCCGAGGACGTGGAAGTCGAAGAACGTGACGATGTCGGATGCCAGCTCCGTGGTCTCGACCTCTTCGACGTCAACGTGCTCGTAGGCGAAGACGTAGTCGTCCCCGTCGCAGAAGTAGACGTCGCCGCCCTGGAGATCAAGGTAGATGCCGCTGCCGCACTCGATGTCCTCGGGAGCGCCGTAGCGTTCACAGCCGATGTGGAGTGGATTGCCCAGAGGGCAGTGCGGATCGATGTGGCGGTCGGCCCAGGCTTGGCGACCGGCCATCTCTGGTGGCTGCTGGAAGCGGAAGTAATCTCCGCCCAACCGGTGGAACAGGCCGAACACCTCCGTCACCCCCGCAGGAAGCCCAGGGACGGGCTCCAGCTCCCTGGGCTCCTCGATGATGACGCCGAAACCGTGCTCGGCCTCCACCCGCTTGAGCAGATCGAGCTTCGACCTGATCGCGGCCAGCCTCCCGCTGCGCTCCTCGGCCATCGGAAATCTCCGCCGTTCCTGAAGATGGTGTGCCATCGCACTGTGAATGGGGTTTGACCGATCCTTCGCCGCGCGTGATCCACGGACGCGCATCGGCGGCACTCGATGTGTCAGGCGAGTCGCCCATGGTCGCGTACCCGTAGGTCGACGGGCTCCATCGCCGCGGTCAACTCGACGCTGCCGAGCTCGTGCACGAGCAGGTATTCAGGAAGTGATCACGTCGGGCAGGTCGACGACCACGGTCTCCATCAGTCCGGGTGCGAGTTGCCGGGTGAGCAGGGAGTCCCGCAAGCCGGGCACCTCCGCCAGCTCCGCCTCCGGGTAGATGCGCACGCGCAGCGCCTCGGTCTCCAGGAGGCGTTCGATGTCGACCGCGGCGGCCTGTTCAAGGGCCTGGTCCCGTCCCGCCTGCGTACGAATCTCCCGGGCGAACCCGCGCGCTATGTTCGCGGCAATCAGGGGCAGTTCCTCCAGGTCGACATCGGCAAGGACGTCATAGACGTGGGCGTACCAATCGCTGACATCGACGAAGACGTCGGCAGGCTGAGAGCTGATGCTGAGCGTCCTGGAGTCTGTGAACCGGGCCTCTAAGCCCTCATCCGCGAATGCCTGGACTATTGCTTGGTTGATGGCGCGGTGAAGCACCTGTTCTCCCATCATGATCGGATAGCGGACTGAAGTCGCGAGCTTATGCGATAAGACCGACATCTCCTGGCGTCGCGTCGTGCGTGACCAGGTCCCGATCGACTTCCTCCCGCTATCGGAAACGCGAGGTCGCATCCGACGTCAGCACCTGTCCGTCCGCGGCGAACGCATAGGTCCAGCGGAACGTCACCAGAGGCCAACTCACCTCGATCAACCGGACCCAGCTCTCGACGCCCGACGTACGTTCGTCCTGCGGTATCGAGTATCAGTGATCACCGAGGGTTGAGGATCTCGGTGATCCGGAGGAATCCGTCAGTGCCGTGGCCCCGTCCGATGGCGCGGCGCCCGAGGCCTTCAGCCGCCCGCATCACGCCCGCGTCGATGCCATGGGCCTCGGAGGTGTGGACGATATGGGCCATGGACGACACCGCCGAGGTGATCGGGTTGTCCTCGCCGGAGAACCTCCCGCTGTCGACCTCCTCCGCAGACTGCTCGAAGATCGCCGGAAGGATCGTGGCGATGCCTTCGGCGAACGGCGCCAGCTCCCGCGCGGTGATCCCCTCGGCTTTCGCGACCGCCAGCGCGTGCGCGTAACCCGCCATCGCGGTCCAGAAGATGTCGAGCAGTGCGATGTCGTACGCGGCCGCCCGGCCGATGTCCGCACCGAGGTGGGTGTGGGTGCCGCCCAGGGCGTCGAGAACCGGCCGGTGCTTCCGGTAGAGCTCCTCCGGACCGCTGTGGAGGAACACCGCGTCCGGCGTTCCGATGGTCGTGGTCGGCGTCATGATCGCACCGTCCAGGTACCCGATGCCGTGCTCGGCCGCCCAGGCCGCGGTGTCCCGGGCGCGGTCAGGGGTGTCGGCGGTCAGGTTCGTGACAGTGCGCCCCTTGAGCGCGTCGGTGACCGCGTCACGCCGCACGATGGCGTCCACCGCGTCATAGTTCACCACGCAGAGCACGGTCAACCTGCTTGCGGCGACAGCCGCTTCGGGCGATCGGGCGCCGACCGCGCCCCGTCCGACCAACTCCCGTTCCCTGCCCGGCGTCCGGTTCCAGACCGTGGTCCGCAGCCCGGCGTCCAGGAAGGCGCCGGCCAGGGCTCGGCCCATCGGCCCCAGGCCGAGTACGGTGACGGCAGACTCTTCAATGTTCGAGGTCATGCCTCAACTCCTCAATAAACAGCAAACGGTGATGAATGGGGATGAAGATGACGCGTAGCCGTGCTCAGGATCCGAATGTCTGCGGAGTGACCGCCGCGATCGCCGTGATCGACGGCAAGTGGAAGACGATGTTGCTCTGGCTCCTCGAATCTGGTCCGCACCGCCCGGGCGAGCTGCGCCGGCGACTGCCGGGCCTCACCGAGAAGGTGCTGACTCAGACGCTCCGCGAGATGGAGGGCGACGGACTGGTCCACCGGGAGGTGCACGATGTGCGACCGCTGAAGACCGTGTACTCCCTCACCGCGTTCGGCCGCGAACTCTCCGAGGCGTTGGAGCCTCTCGCCGACTGGGGCCACCGCCGCCTGGAGCAGCTGGCCGAGCCCCAACCGGTTTCCTGATACACCGCCAACCCGCCCATCTCAGCCTGGATTTGACGGCCTTCGACCGCCCACGACCAAGCTTCAGGCCGCTCCGGTACGGCCGACAAGTACCCACAAAAAAGTGGCTACCGCCGGGTGTCAGGATCTTCATCGTGTAGGACACCGCCGTACACGATGACCTGATCCACGCGTTGCTGCGCGCCGTACCATCCCGGCTCGCCACCCGGCAGCTTGCCGCGCTCTGGCACGCCTACCTGGCCTTTACAGTGGGTTTCTGTGCTTTACGGCAGATCTGCGGAAATCAGCGCGCTCGACGAGGTGATCGCGCGGGCTCGCCATGGCTGCGGCGGGGCGGTGGTGCTCCGGGGTGAGGCCGGCGCGGGCAAGACCGCCCTGCTCGACGCGGCGGCCGCGCGGGGCGGGGCGATGAGGGTGCTGCGGACCGGCGGCGTCGAGTCCGAGTCCGACCTGGCGTTCGCGGCGCTGCACCAGCTGCTGTGGCCGGTGGCCGGATCGCTCGACGCGCTGCCCGGGCCGCAGCGCGACGCCGTGCGAGCGGCCCTGGGGCAGGCCGCCGGCGGCGCGGGCGACCGCTTCCTGCTGGCCGCCGGCGTGCTGTCGTTGCTGGTCGAGGCCGCCGGCCCGGAGGGCCTGATCTGCGTGGTCGACGACGTCCAATGGGCCGACCGGGCCTCGGCCGACGCGCTGCTGTTCGCCGCCAGGCGGCTGGGCACCGAACGGATCGCGATGTTGCTCGCCGTCCGCGGCGACGCCCCCATCAAGGGCGTGCCGTCGACGGTGGGCGTGCGCGGCCTGCCCGAGGACGCCGCGGCCGAGCTGCTGGAGTCCCGGCACGGGCTGCTGTCCGCCCCGGTGAGACGCGAACTCATCACGCTGACCGGGGCGAACCCCCTGGCCCTGGACGAGATCGCCGGCCGGCTGACGCCCGCGCAACTCGCCGGCCGCGAACCGCTGCCCGACCCGCTGCCCGGAGGCGCTCGGCTCTTCGGCGACCGGGTGACCGGGTTGTCGGCCCCCGCCCGGCTGGTCGCCCTGCTCGCCGCCGTCGAGACCGACGTCGAGGTGGTCCTGCGGGCCGCCGAGCGGCTGGCGGCCGGGGCGGCGTCGGGGTCGGTGGCGTCGGTGGCGGCGGCGGCGGGATCGGGAGCGGGGTCGGGGGCGTCGGTCGTGGCGGCGGCCTTCGCCGAGCTGGAGGAGAGCGGGCTGGCCGAGGTGTCGGGCACCGGCGTGCGCTTCCGTCACCCGCTCATGCGATCCGCGATCCACGAGGCGGCCGCCCCCGCCGAGGTCCGCCACGTGCACGCCGTCCTGGCGGAGCTGACCGCGGGCGACCGTAGGGCCTGGCACCTGGCCGGAGCCGCCCTGGGCCGGGCCGAGCCGGTCGCCGCCGCGCTGGCGGAGGCCGCCGAGCGGGCTCGCGACCGTGGCGGGTACGGCGCCGCCGCCACCGCCCTGACCAGGGCCGCCGAGCTGACCCCCGAGCCGCGCGCCCGCGCCGTCCGGCTGAAGGACGCCGCCGGGGCGGCCTGGCTCGGTGGCCGGCCGGGACAGGCCGAATCGCTGCTGGCCGAGGCACGCGAAGCGGCCGGCGGGGACATCACGCTCGCGATGGAGATCGCCCAGCTCCGGGGCCGGTTCGAGCTGAACTCGGGCAACGCCGCCGAGGCCGTGCGGATCCTGGCGGCGGGCGACAGCCTGGACATGCTGGCCGACGCCCTGGAGGCGGCCTCGTACGTCGGCGACACGGCGGCCATGGTCGAGCTCGGCCGGCGGGCGGCCGCCCACCCTGAGGGATTCCTGCGGGACACGGTCGCCGGGATCGGTCTGACACTGGACGGCGACGCCACCGGTCCCGGCCTGCTGCGGCGGGCACTGACGCGGGTCGATGAGCTGGAGGACGCGGCGGGCTACCTGTGGGCCACGGCCGCGGCAAGCACGCTGGGCGAGTCGGATCTGGCCACCGAGCTGGCCACCCGGGCCGGCCAGGTGGCCAGGGTGTCGGGGATGACCGGGCAGTTGCCCGTCGTGCTGGAGTTCGTGGCGACCGCCGACCGCCTCGCCGGGCGGCTCGCGCGCAGCCAGGCCGTCTCCGAGGAGGGCCTGGCGCTGGCGCGGGAGGCCGGGTACGAGAACACGGTGGCCGCGCACCTGGCCAACCTGGCGGTGCTGGCGGCTCTGCGCGGCGAGGAGGAGCCCTGCGAACGGCAGGCCCGCGAGGCGCTGGCCATCGCCCTGCCGCACCGGGTGGGACTGCGTGCGGGGGTGGCCGCGTACGCGCTGGCGATGCTCGACCTGTGCCTGGGCCGCTACGCGTCGGCGCACGACCGTTTCCGGGCGATCGCGGTGGCGGGGCCGGGCGCCGGGCATCCGACCGTGGTATGGCGGACCATGCCGGACCAGATCGAGGCCGCGGTGGGCGCGGGCGACGAGGCCGGCGCGCGGGCGGCGCTTTCGGCCTACGAGCGGTCGGCCGAGCACGCCGCGACGTCCGAGTCGCGCGCGTTGCTGGCCCGTTGCCGGGGGCTGGCCGAATCGTCGCAGGACGCCTTCGGCGAGGCGCTGCGGCTGCACACCAACCCGTTCGAGGCGGCCAGGACGGCCCTGCTGCTGGGTGAGCACCTGCGCCGCGCGCAGCGGCCGGGTCAGGCGCGAGCGCATCTGCGGATGGCGTGGGAGATCTTCGAGCGGGCCGGCGCCCGGCCGTGGGCGCGGCGCGCGCAGGAGGAGCTGCGGGCGGCGGGCGAGAGCGGCAGCGCCCCGCCCCCCAGCGTGCTTGACGCGCTGACCCCGCAGGAACTGCGCATCGCCGGCCTGGTCGCGGACGGGTTGTCGAGCAAGCAGATCGCCGCCCAGCTCTTCCTGAGCCCCCGTACGGTCGAGTACCACCTGTACAAGATCTATCCGAAGCTGGGCATCGGCACCCGTACGGAGCTGGCGCGGCTGGTAGTTCTACAGAAGGCGCCCGTGGCCGGGGACGGCATGCTCTGAGGCATGCACAACGTAACCATCTGGAGCGAAGAGTTCGGCGCCGAGACGGACGCGCCCATTCTGTTGATCATGGGCTCGATGTCGCAGGGCATCCTGTGGCCGGACGAGTTCGTCGGCCGGCTGACCGCCGGAGGCCGCAGGGTGATCCGGTACGACCACCGCGACACCGGCAGGTCCGGCACCGTCGACTTCGCGGCCGAGCCGTACACCTGGGACGACATCAAGAACGACGTCTACCGCGTGCTGGAGGCCCACGGCCTGGACAGCGCCCACCTGGTGGGCCACTCTGCGGGTGGGCTGCTCAGCCAGCTCATCGCCGTGGAGGCGCCGGAGCGGGTGCGGTCGCTGACCGTCATCGCCTCCTCGCCGCTCGGCGGGGGCGAGGGCCAGGTGCTCCTGCGGGCCCTGACGGGGCAGCCGCAGCCCGAGGGCAGCCTGCCGGAGCCGGAGCCGGAGTTCGTGGAATTCTTCCGCGCGCTGATGACCGCCCCGCCCGCCCAGGACCGCCGCGCGCTGATCGACGGCATGATCGCCGAGCAGCGCGTGCTGCACGGCACCGGGCTGCCGTTCGACGAGGACGCGGCGCGCCGGCTGCAGGAACGCGTCTACGACCGGGCCCGCGACCTGTCGGCGGTGGCCAACCACCGGCTGGCCGCGGGGGCCGACCCCGACTTTGAGCCGGTGGGCGCGCTGCACCGGGTGAAGGCGCCCACACTGGTCATCGAGGGCAGCCACGAGCCGGTCAAACCGGGTCACGGCGCGATCATCGCCGAGCGGATCCCGGGGGCGCGGCTGATGATCGTGGCGGGCATGGGGCACACGCTGCCGCCGGAGACCCACCAGGAGCTGGTCGACGCGATCCTCACGCACACGGCCGAGTGACGACGGCACCGTCCAGGTCGTGCGGCCAGGTGGAGCGGCGCCCGGCACCAACCTGGTGTCGTGTGGGTTATAACGACTATTATGATCTCGCTCCGGCTGTGCCGGACGGTAGTGCGCTCGGGTCCGAAGTCCGTGTCCGGAACGGTGCTCTCGTCAAGGCGATCGCCGGGTGGGAGCGGATCCCGCGGGCCGTGGTCTCACGGTAGGGAGCTCCCGCCTGTGGCTGGTACAGCGACTCCTGGCGCCGGCGCCTCGCGCCTGATGTCGATGCCCGCGCTGGTCGGCCGCGACTCGGAGCTCGCGGCGTTCCAGCAGGCGCTGGCCGGAGGGCCGGCGATCGTCCTCGTCGAGGGAGAGGCCGGGGTCGGCAAGAGCCGCCTGCTGCGAGAGTTCCTCAGTTCGCGGGTGGCCCGCGACAAGCGGAGCCTGGTGGCCTCATGCCCGCCCTTTCGCGAGCCGTGCACGCTGGGCCCGATCGTCGACGCGATCCGCCAGGCGACCGGCCAGGTCGCCGGACTGCGGCTGAGCGCGCTCGGCGGAGCGCTGCGGCCGTTGTTCCCCGAGTGGGCGGACGAGCTGCCACGGGTGCCGGATCCGCCGGAGGATGCCCGTGCCGCCCGCCACCGGCTCTTCCGGGCCCTCGCCGAGGTGCTGGACCGCCTCCAGGTGTCGGTGCTGGCGATGGAGGATCTTCACTGGGCGGATGACGCCACGCTGGAGTTCCTGCTGTTCCTGGCCGCCCGGCACCCGCTGCGGACCAGCCTGGTCGTGACCTACCGCCCGAACGACGTGCCGCAGGGCTCGTTGCTCCTGCGGCTGTCCTCCCGGCTGCCCACGGGCACGACCGGGCTGCGGCTGGCGGTGGAACCCCTGGACGTGGCGCACACCGGCGAGATGGTGTCGTCGATGCTGGCGGACGAGCCGGTCTCCCCGGCGTTCGCCACGCTGCTGCATCGGCACACGGACGGGATCCCGCTGGCCATCGAGGAGTCCGTACACCTGCTGTACGACCGCGCGGACCTGATCCGGCGGAACGGGCAGTGGGCACGCCGCAGGCTCACCGAGATCGACGTGCCCCCGACGGTGCGTGACGCGGTTCTCGAACGGGTCGCCCGGCTGGACCCGCCCGCGCGGGCCGTCCTCCAGGCGGCGGCGGTGCTGTCCGCCCCGGCGGACGAGGCCACGCTGGGCGCCCTCCTCGCCGGTCCCTTGGACGGCCTTGCGGAGGCGCTGGCCGGTGGACTGCTGCGCGAGGACGGCGGGCTGCTGTCGTTCCGGCACGTACTGGCCTGCCGGGCCGTGTACGAGGCGACCCCCGCGCCGGAACGCCGGGCGATGCACCTGCGAGCAGGCGACGCCCTGGCCGGCCGGACGCCGCCCCCGGTGTCCCAGCTGGCCCGTCACTTCCGCGAGGCCGGGGACGTGGCCGCCTGGAGGAGGTACGCCGAGCGGGCCGCCGATCTCGCCCTGGCCGCCGCCGACGAGGCCGGAGCCACGTCGCTGCTGTACGACCTGCTCACCCACCCCGAGCTGCCCGCGTCCGACGCGGCCCGGCTGGTCGTCAAGATCCCGTTCTCCTCGTTCACCGGCGACGACCGCTTCAAGGGGCTGGTCCGGAGTCTGCGCGCCGCGCTCGACTCGGACACCATGTCGCCCGTGGAGGGGGCGGAGACCCGCTACCAGCTGGGCCGGGTCTTGACGATCATGGAGGAGTACGAGGCGGGCCAGGCCGAAATGAAGAAGGCGGTCGTCCACCTGCCGCCCGGCTCGCTCAGCGCTGCCCGGATCATGGTCACCCTCGGCTGGCCGCGCGAACCGTCGGCGCCGGTGTCCGCGCACCTGCGCTGGTTACGCCAGGCGGCGCAGGCCGCCGAGTCGTTGCCCCCGATCGAGCGCCTCGGTGTGCTCGTCGAGCGCGCCTCCGCCCTGCTGTTGCTGGGAGAGGAGGAAGGCTGGGCGGAGGCGTCCCGGATCCCCGGCGACCCGGCCTGCGCCGACGAGGCCCGGCATGTCGACAAGGGCTACATGAATTTCGGCGACGCCGCGGTGCGCTGGGGACGCTACGCCGAGGCCGCCCGGCACTTGGCGGCGGCCGCGCGGATGGCCGAGCGCTACCAGTTTCTCCGTCACAGAGGCATCATCGACGCGACTCGCGTCCATCTGGACTGGTTCAGGGGCGAATGGCAGGGGCTGGCCGAGCGGACCGCCGCCCTCGCGGACAACGACGAGCTGCAACCGGTGACGAAACTGGAGGCGGTGCTGGTCGCCGCCCTGTTGCGTGCGGCGGCAGGTGATCCCGAGGCCGGTGAGCGGCTCGAGCACGTGCTCGCGCAAACCCACCGGCGCGGTGCCGCCGAACTCGTGGCCGAGCCGGCGGCGGCCCTGTGCGAGCTGCTGCTCGCGCGGGGAAGCGTCGAGGAGGCGCTGCGGGTCACCGACGAGCCCATCCGGCAGGTGGCGGACAAAGGCATCTGGCTGTGGGCCGCCGACCTCGCGCCGGCCCGCACCCGGGCGCTGGTCGCCGCCGGCCGGCTGGACGAGGCCGCCGACCTGGTCTCCGCGTTCGCGGACTGGGTACGAGACCGGGACGCGCCGGCGTGCTGGGCCGGTCTGGAGCTGAGCCGCGCCATCCTGACCGAGGCAGGCGCCATACGCGGGGAGACCGCGACCGCTCTGACCGAGGCAAGTGCCGGGCGAGGAGACGCGGCGACCGCGTACGCCCGCGCGGCCGACGCCTGGCAGCGGCTGCCCCGGCCGTACGACGCGCTGCTCGCCCAGGAGCGGCAGGTCGCCTGCCTGCTGGCCGCCGGCGAGACGGAGGCGGCCCTCTCTCTGGCCCGGCTGGTGTTGCAGGGCCTGACCGGCCTCGGCGCCCGGAGGGCGGCGGAGCGGCTGGCGAGCCTGCTGCGCGATCACAAGGTCGAGGTGCGCGGGCGCGGCCGGCGCGGCTACGGTGACCAGCTCTCACCGCGCGAGCTGGAGGTCGTCCGCCTGCTCGCCACCGGCAGGACCAACCGGGAGATCGCCGTCGTCCTGTCGCGCTCACCGAAGACGGTCGCCTCCCAGATCAACTCGGCGATGCGCAAACTCGGTGTCAACTCCCGTACGGCACTCGCGGTCAGCGCCGTCGAATCGGGACTCGTGTCCTGACTCCAGACCAGGGTCGATCGTCATTATTAGGTCATCCGACTCATGACAAGGGTTTCCGGCTGACCGAAGCTCTGCCCATGTGCATCCCTCCGGATGAGCCTCGGGACGACCCTTCCGACGAGGAGCAAGCCCTGCCCGAGGCCGAGGCCGGCGCCGACGAGTACGAGCCACTCTGACACCCCTCAGGAGACCCCCATGAAGTTCCCCCCAGGCGCGCGGCGACGATGGCCGGTCGCGGCCGTCGCCGTGATCGCGATGGCCGCGACGGTGGTGCCGGTCCGCTCCGCCGCTGCCCAGGACCAGGCCCAGGCCAGGCAGACCTCAGGGCCGATCACGCTCGACGGCGTCAAGCCGGGCAAGCACGAGATCACCCTCATCACGGGTGACAAGGTGACGCTGACCGACGCGGGCGGCGGGCGCTACGGCTTCGAGACCAAGGCCGCCGTCAGGCCCGGCAGGCCGCTGCCCGTCTTCCACGGCCAGGCCACGCCCGACGGCTTCTACGTCTACCCCGACGACGTGCTGCCCGCGATCGAGGCGGGGCGCGTCGACCGCGAGTTCTTCGACGTGAAATACCTGGCCGAGCACGGCTACGCGAACGACCGCTCGGCCCACACCCCGGTGATCGTGCAGTATCCCGAGGCCACGAAGGGCCTCAAGGCCACGGCCGAGGCGCTGCCGGCCAGCTCGGCGACCGGGACTCTCGACAGCATCAACGCCGCCGCGCTGGCCGTGCCGCACCAGGAAAGCGCCACGTTCTGGTCGGCCGTACTGGGCCGGACGGCGGAGGGCAGGACGGCGAGCACCCTCAGCGCGGGGCTGACCAAGGTGTGGCTCGACCGCAAGGTCGCGGCCGACCTCGACCGGACCGTGCCGCTGATCGGCGCGCCGCAGGCGTGGGCCGCCGGATTCGAGGGCACCGGCGTCAAGGTCGCCGTCCTGGACACCGGCATCGACGAGGCACACCCGGACTTCGCCGGCAAGATCGCCGAAACCCGGTCGTTCGTCCCCGACGTCGAGTCGGTCAAGGACGGCCACGGGCACGGCACGCATGTCGCCTCGATCATCACCGGCAGTGGCGCAGCCTCGGACGGGAAGTACAAGGGCGTCGCACCCGGCGTGAAACTCGTCGTTGGCAAGGTGCTCGACGACTCCGGCGGTGGGTACGAGAGCGACGTCATCGAGGGCATGCAGTGGGCCGCCACCAGCGGCTCCAAGATCGTGAGCATGAGTCTGGGCGGTGACGCGACCGACGGCACCGATCCGATGAGCCAGGCGCTCGACAACCTGACGGCCGACACCGGCACGCTGTTCGTCGTGGCCGCGGGCAACGCGGGCGCGGCCGAGACCGTCGGCGCTCCCGGCGCCGCCCAGGCCGCCCTGACCGTCGCGGCCACTGACAACGATGACAAACTGGCCGATTTCTCCAGCCGTGGCCCCCGGCTCGACGGGGCGCTCAAGCCGGACATCGCGGCTCCCGGCGTCGACGTCGTCGCCGCCCGCGCCGCTGGTACGAGCATGGGCAACCCGGCCGACGACTCCTACACGGCGGCGTCCGGCACGTCGATGGCCACGCCGCACGTCTCCGGAGCCGCGGCGATCCTCGCCCAGCAGCACCCGGACTGGAAGGCCGCCGAGCTGAAGGCCGCGCTGATGAGCACCGCCAAGGACGTGGACGGGACCGTTTACGAGCGCGGAGCCGGCCGGCTGGACCTGGCGAACGCGATCACCCAGCGGGTGCGCGCCGCCACCGCGAACCTCGACTACGGCTCGGTGAACGACGGCAGCGCGCCGATCAGCAAGGAGATCGCGTACGCCAACACGTCCGACCAGCCGGTGACCCTCACCCTGACCCCCAGGCTGACGACCGTCGCCGGCGAAGCCGTCCCCCAGGGCGTCCTGACGGTGGACGGGACCCTGACCGTTCCGGCGGGCCAGACCGCCAAGGCCACCGTCACGTTGACCTCGGCCGATCTCGGACTGGGCACGTACACAGGCGCGGTGACCGCGACCGACGACCACGGCACCCGCCTGACCGTCCCCGTCGGCCTGACCCGCGAGCCGCCGCAGGTCACGCTCACCATCCGCACCTTCGACCGCGAGGGCGCGCCCGCGAACCCGCGCCTGCTCGGCGTCCTGGACCTCACCGGTGGCCGGGGCGATCTCGCCCGCCGCGCCAAGAGAGAGTCGCCCGGCGTCTTCCGGGTCCAGGTGCCGCGTGGCTTCTACAGCGTCACCGCGGCGGTCAACTGGGTGGATCCGTCCTCGTACCTGTCGAACGTTGGCTGGACGCTGGCACCGGAGGTCGAGGTGTCCGAGGACACCGAGGTCACCCTGGACGCGCGCAAGCTCAAGGAGATCGGCTTCAGCACCCCGAAACCGGCCGTCGCGTCCCCGGGCTCTCAGGGGTTCACCTACTTCCAGCACACGCTCAAGGACGGCAGCACCTGGTACTCCATAACGGCGTCCGCTCCTTTCATCCGGCACTGGGTCACTCCCACCAAGAAGGTCACCAAGAGCGAGTTCCGCTTCTCCACCCACTGGGGACTGGCCCCTCGCGAGGTGACCATGGAGGTACGCGGACGCGACCCGCTCCAACTGCACCCGGAGGTCTGGGCGCATGACGGAGACCTGCTCAAGGGCACCCCGCTGGAGTACGTCCCCTTCACCGGCGACCTGACCGCGAACCTGGTCGACGCCGGGGTCGGCAAGCCGGAGAACCTGGCCGGCCTCGACCTGCGCGGCAAGCTGGCGCTGCTCGACGACGACGGCGCCTGCGGCGCGGGGCTGGACCGCGTCCGGAACATCCGTGAGGCGGGGGCGTCCGGAATCCTGCTGTGGCCGTCGGCGCCGCTCTACTCCTGCGGGGACGGGCCGCATATCCCCCAGACAGTGTGGCCCGAGTCCTGGGAGAACCCCGCGACCATCGGCATCCCCTACGTGAGCGTGTCTCCCGGCGAAGCGCGAGCGCTGATCAAGCGGCTCGCCAAGGGGCCGGTCACCATCGCCGTTCAGGGCAGGCCTCATGCGTCCTACGGCTACCAGCTGGCTCCCGCCGAGAGAGGCCGGGTGCCCGCCACGCCGACCTTCAAGATCACTAACAGGCAGCTCGCGACCATCGACACCCACTACCACTCCGGTGTCCCCACGGAGTACCTCGTCGCGGCGTCCTTCATCAGGAAGGGGCAGATGGGGGCCTTCGCCGCGCACCTGCCGGTGATCAACGGACCGGGCAGGCGCACCGAGTACGTCGGCCCGATCGACCCCGAGCTGATCGTCGTCCGCGAGGTGAGCAGTGAGCAGCAGAGGTCGCTCCGCACGCTGCACGTGTTCGACAAGCCGGGACGCCACACCCAGCACTGGAATGCCGGGCCGTTGACACCGGGCGCGACCACCGTGCCCGACCCGGTCCAGCGGCTGATCGATGACTCTCCGCAGAGCGTCGCCGCCTGCTCGATCTGCCGGCAGGGCGACACCCTGTGGACCAACTACAACGAGATCGGGGCACAGAGCCAGACCGGAATGATCTGGCTCGGTGACACACGCCTCTACCGGAACGGCGCGGAGATCCCGCTCGACCTCACGAGTGGCCTCCCCGGGTTCACGTTGCCCAAGGAGGCGGGGGACTACCGGCTGACCCTCGACAACCCGAGCACCCGGACGACGGCGGAGTGGACCTTCCGCTCCGAGACGGTCACCAAGAGCGCCACGTTGCCCGGCCAAGACTGCCTGGGCTCCCTGATCGGCGCCCCGGACCCGTGCCGGCCGGAGCCGGTCGTGTTCGTCTCCTATGACCTGTCCGACGACATCGGGCTCGACAACACCGTGCCGGCGGGAAGGCGGCACACCTTCGACGTCAACGTCTACCACTCGCCGGGGACCGCCCGGATGCCCGCCATCGCCGGCCTGAAGCTGTGGATCAGCACTGACGACGGTCAGCGCTGGACCGCCGTCGACGTCCGCCGCGGTCGCGGAGGCGACTACACCGCCTCGGCCACGTATCCGCGCCTGGCCGGCACCAAGGGCGCGGTCAGCCTGAAGGCGGAGGCGTGGGACGCGGCCGGCAACCGCGTCAAGCAGACCACGCTCCGCGCCTTCACCCTGCGCTAGGACGGGAAGGTCCCGTGGCTCTCCAGAAGGGCCACGGGACACCACCGCCAGGTTGCCGGCCGATCCGCGTCGGTGCCCCCGACTCCCTGGGCGTCAGCCCACTGGAACTCCGCCACCAACTCGCCGACTTCTGGTGCCCGCGGATCGACCGGAACGTCCGTGGCGCCGCGAGCAGTTCGGCGACGGACGCTCGCGGCTCTCGGCCCACGGCGCTGTCAGGAGACGCGGGTGGAATCCATGACCCAGTTGGTCTCCCAGGACCGCTCGCCGTCATAGGAGAACGCCTGCTCCCAATGGCAGGAATCCGGCATGATCCCGGACCAGGTGAACCGTACCCGGATCGGGCGCCCATCGTCGGTGTCGTCGGCGTAGAACCTGCCGACCCCGTCGACGAACCGGCCGACGACCGGAACCGGGTCGAGGCCACGCTCACTGTTGATCCAGTGGAGCGACCACTCGTTCCGCCCGGCGTCGTACAGGCGAATCGTCGCGCCGTCGAAGTCCTTGGTCGGGAAGGTGATCTCGTCGAAGTTGCCCGCGCCACCGAACACGCTGTGTGAGACGGACCTTGCGGGAAACTCCTCCCATTCTTCGCTGCCGATACCTCGCTTCAGGAGCCTGCGGTTGGCCACGTTCCAGGTGCCGATGTAGAAGTCGAAGTCGTTCAAAGGCCTATTGGTCCTTCCGGGCGCGTGTCGGCGAGATTGCCGTCGAGTTCAGGGGGTCAGGGAAGAACCTGTGGCGACTCCAGGTGGCTCGCTCGTACTCAAGCGCGGGGAGCTCATGTTCTTCTCGCTGAACGTCATGGACTGTACGACGAGTCCACTGACACCTACTGTCAGCGGATGCGAGCCTCTCGGCTTCTGCCCATCCCCCTGCCGCTCCAGGCGCACGGGAGCGTGGCGGCCCGGCACGGAATGCCCGCCACCGGCTGATCGTCAGTCGGGTGCCGGAGCCTGCGCAGGCGGCCTCCTCCGCCGGACCAGGCGCCAGGCGGCGGCCACCAGCAGCGGCAGGAGCAGCATGCCGACGTAGATGGGCGTGGCCATGTAGCGGAAGTCCTGGGCCGAGATGTTGGCCAGAATCGCCAGCTGCTGCCCGGCGACCACCGCGGCCACGGCCACCACGTAGCGGTTGCGCAGCGCCCACGCCGCCAGCGCGACGGCCACGTACGCCAGGTAGGCCCAGAGCGCGCCCCGCCAGATCAGCGAGTCGTACTCGGTGCTGCCGATCAGCCAGGCTTCGGCCACCCGGTGCAGGTCGGGCGACTTCGGCCGGAGCCGGAAGACCTGCCGCTCGGGATAGTCGGGCACCTTGCCCGGGCCGACGTACGTCTCGGAGGTGGGCCGGAGCGAGAAGTGGTAGGTCTCCCCGCCGACGGCCCACTCGTCCTCAGCCGGCCGCCAGGCGATCTGCCCCCTGCAGAGCCTGGCCTCCACGATCAGACCGGGGTGCTCCAGCAGCAGGCGTTTCCACAGGCTGAGCAGCTCGCCCGCGTGCTTGTCGGCCTGCTGCCAGCTGAAGTCGCGCCGCCAGATCAGCGTGTTGATCGTGTGGCAGGTGCCGCCCTCCCGCCATCTGGACAGTGGCGCGACGGCGGTCATCAACGTCTGGTCCTGGTCGGTGAACACCTCGGGATGGTCGCGGTAGAGGACGGCGACGTCGCCGAACGCCGTGTGGTAGACGTACGTGCTGGACGGGGCGGAGATGCCGGCGTGCGGCAGCACCACGTTGTTCAGCAGCAGGGGCACGGCCGCCGCCGCGGCGCCGACGACCGCCAGCCCGGCTCTCCTGGTCCTGACCACCACGACCAGCACGACGACGGCCACCGCCACGACCAGGAAACCGTTGGCCCTGAACAGGCCGAGAGCGGTCATCAGCCCGCCGAGCGCGACCAGCCGGGGGCCGCTGAGGGTGCGGCCGGCCGCCATCCCCGCGCACACCGCGGCGATCGCGACGGCGCAGAGCGTGAACGGCACGTCCTTCCACAGCGCGACCGCGAACGCGCCGACCGGCGGCAGCAAGGGCAGCAGGATCGCCACCGCCGTCGTGGACCGGCGCGGCGCGCCGAGCGCCTTCAGCGCGCCCGCGAGATAGGTGAGCACCGCGGCCATGGCGGTCGTCTGGAGCAGCGTGACCAGGCCGACGTCGCCGGTCATCCGCATGCTCAGCCACAGCAGCCCGTCGTAGGCCACCGAATGGTCGCTCACCCACGGGCCGGCCATCGTGTGGCTGAGATACAGCACCGAGTCGCGGCTGAACAGGCCCGGATAGAAGGCCGCCCACCAGCAGGCGAGCACGGCCTGAATGGCGACGAAGGTCGCGAGCGGCGCCCAGCGCGGACGTTTCGCGGTCTCGGTCTGCATGGTTCCATTTCCCGGGCAGCCGGGAAACCCCGGACTCGGCGAGCTCTAGGGGTAGCTGACGCCGGGTCGCAGCCCCTTGGCTCCCTTGGCTCCCGCTAACGCAGGCACGGTGACCAGGTGGTAGCCGCGTTTCTTCAGCTCCTTGACGATCGCCGGCATGGCCTGGACGGTCTGCGGGACCGTGTCGTGCATCAGGATCACGCCGTCACGTCTGGCCAGCCGGAGCACCGCGGCCTTGATTTTCTTGGCGTCACGCAGGCTCCAGTCGAGCGTGGTGCCCGTCCACAGCACCTGCGCCAGGTCCTGCTCGCCGGCGATGCCCAGCACCCGCTCGTCCGTGTGCCCGTACGGCGGGCGGAACATTCGCACCCGCCTGCCCGTCGCGTCCTCGATGGCGGCCGAGGCGGCGCGCATCTCGTCGCTGATCTCGTAGGTGAGCAGCGGTGGCAGCGACTGGTGGGAGTAGGTGTGGTTGCCGATCGCGTGTCCCTCGCGCGCGGCCCGCCTGACGACCGACGGAGACTCCTCGGCGTGCTTGCCCGTGACGAAGAAGGTCGCCTTGACCTTCTCCTTCTTCAGCAGGTCGAGCAGGGTGCGGGTGTGCTTGCCCGGGCCGTCGTCGAAGGTCAGCGCCAGGCACTTGACCTTGGAGCAGTCGATCTTCGCCTGGACGTCGGCGGCGGGGAGGACGCTCGTCGCCAGTGACAGTGCCAGCAAGCCGTGAACCACCACAGGTGACACCTTAAGCCCAAAACTGGACGGGTGCGCCGGGTCACCCGGTGACGGTGACCAGGCGGGTGAACTCGGCCGGTAGGTCGACACCGTCCCACACCCGGTGGAAGCTGAGCGCGCCGCCGACGGGCACCATGCGGTCGACCCCCCGTCCGGCCAGCGACTCGGCCAGCTCCTCCAGCTCGGCCCGCGCGAAGCCGAAATGCGCCAGCGTCTGGTCCTTGCGCCTCACCAGGCCGGTCAGCTCGGCCAGGGCGGCGAGCCGGGTGTGCGCGAACGTGCCCGCACCCAGCCAGCGCCGGGGGGCCGCCTCGGGACCGGCCAGAACCACGCTGGCCAGGGTGTTGCCGTGGAAGCCGACCGTGTCGGCGGCGCCGTCGGCGGCCAGGCCGTAGGTCGCCACCCGCTTCTCGACCGCCATCGCGGTGTCGACGGTCCAGCCCCGCCGCTTCACCGCCCGCGCCAGGCAGGTGGTGAAATCGGCCCGCGCCGCGTCACAGTCGGCGGCCGAGCCCACCCAGAACACGGTGCGCGGCGACGAGCAGGCGGCCTGGTCGAACCAGTAGGAGTCGCTCGCGAACCCGTCGGCCACCGCCTCACGCGTGCCCGGAGGAGCCTCCAGCCACGCCGCCGCCCGGATGACCGCGAACGACGACCGGTCAGGGAAGGTGAGGTCGCGCGCGTGCGGCGCCAGCGGATGCCGGCGGATCTCCGCCACCGTACGGTCGCCGCCCCAGATCACCCGCAGGTCGCAGGCCGCCGAGAGCGCCGCGGTGACCACGTCGGAACGGTCGTAGGTGACGATGCGCTGCGTCGCCGCCACCACCGGGTCGGCCCCGGCGAGCGTCTCCTGGAGGGTCCGCACGATCGTCGAGGCCACGGCCCCGGCGCGCGGCGAGAGCCGTACGACGTTGCGGTTGCCCATCAGGGCGGACAGCGCCCACGAGTAGACGAAGACGGTGTCGACGTTGGCGGGCGGGATGTGCAGGATCAGGCCGCGCGGCACCCGCAGGTGCTCGCCACGCAGCCCGTCGACGGTGCGCGCCAGCTCGCCGGGCCGCAGGAAGAAGCCGAGCGAGGCCAGCTCGGGATGGCGACGCGCCGACTCGGGGGTCAGCAGCCGCCGCCCGAACGCCGCCAGGAAGTCACGCATCCGCCCGTCCCCGGCCCGCAACGTCCCACCCGAGAGCGTCGCGCCGGAGGAGAGCTCGTCGAGCAGGGCCTCGACCGTCACGGGTCGCGTCGTGGGAAACAGCACCTCGACCAGTGCCGCGGCGGGTGTCACGCGGGCACCGCCGTGTCGCTGCAGCCGCGGACCTCGGCACGGGGCAGCCGCCCGAGGATGGAAAAGCGCTTGCCCGGCCACACGCCGTCGTCGATGCCGTGCACTACGCCGAGATCCTCGGTCAGCAGGACGTGCCCCGGATAGGAGGTGGGCAACGTGCTGACCACCTCGACCACCCCGGGCACGCCCGGCGGGGCCTCCTCCCACGTCTCCGGGTCACGGATCAGCACGTTGGCGAAGTCGGGGCAGTAGAGGCCGCCGCCGTCGGGGCCTTCGAGGAAGACCGTGCCGATCTGCTCGACCATCCCGTAGAAGTCGTGGACGCGGGTCAGCCCGCACTCGCGGCGGAGCGCGCCGCGGAACACGGCGGCGTCCACCGCCTGGTCGGCCAGGCGTTTCCAGCCGCCGGAGTGGATCAGGATCCCGCGCGACAGGTCGAGGCCCAGCTCGCGCAGGTGGAGCCAGACCATGAAGGTGAACCCGAAGATCAGAAAACGCCCGCCGCCGTGCCGCGCGAGGAAGGCGCGCACCGCCGCGGCGTCGACCTCGCCGCCCTCGTCGAGGACGAACGTGTAGTGCCTGCCGAGGTTCATCATGCCGAGCACGCCCGCTCCCCGGGCGCTGAGGGCCGGGCCGCGCACCGCCGCGCGGCTGTCGACGATCAGCATGGGCAACCGCTGCTCGCCGAGCACGGTCCTGAGCGTCGCGGCCAGCATGCGCGGCTGGGCCGCCGCCGCCTCCCGGTCGAGGTGGATCCGGCTGGGCGCCTGCCCGGTGGTGCCGCTGGAGGTCAGCACCCGGAACACCCGCTCTCGCGGCACGCTGCGCAGCTCGTGGGTCTTGAACAGGCGCACCGGCAGCCACGGCAGGTCTGCCACCCGCGCGTAGGGGGGCTCCGACCTGATCGCGGCTAAGATCCGCGCGTAGGGCGGGCAGGCATCGCGGTGCCGGACGGTCAGCGCGGCCAGCCGTGGCAGCAGGAACGCCTCCCGCTCGGCCTCCGTCAGGGTGAAGACCGTCACGCGCGGGCCTCCAGCGCGCGGTAGTCGACCTTGCCCGTGGCGAGCATCGGCAGCCGGTCGACCGCGCGCACGTCGAAGCCGCTCCAGTGCAGCCGCAGCTCCACGCCCAGCCGCCGGGCGAGCCGGCCGCACCCGTCGCGGTCGAGCCCCTCGGCCCAGACGGTGACCCGGTCGTCGCCACTGGTCACCGCGATCGGGCCGCAGTCGCGCAGCAGCCCCTCGACGTCGTCGAGGTTGACCCGCACGCCGAAGATCTTGGCGATGCGCCTGGCCCGGCCGGTCAGGAAGAGGAAGCCCTCGTCGTCGAGGTGGCCCAGGTCTCCGGTGCGCAGCACGCCGCCCAGGTCGTCGCCCCGGGCCAGGTCGGCCGCGGTCTCGGCGTAGCCCATCATCACGTTGGGGCCGTGGTAGACGATCTCGCCGCCGTCGACGGCCAGCCGCCCGCCGGGCAGGGCCAGGCCCGCCGAGCCAGGCTTGTCGGGCAGCCGCTCGGGCGGCAGGACGGCGATGCGGGCGGTGGCCTCGGTCTGGCCGTACATCACGAAGAAGCGCTCGGCGACGGCGGCGAACCGGGTCACCAGCTCGGGTCGCAGCCGCCCGCCCGCCTGGGTGAGCGTGGTGAGGCTGGGATGCTCGGCCGGGTCGAAGCGGAGCCGGCGCAGCATCTCGTACTGGTAGGGGACGCCCGCGAGGGAGGTGCAGCGGTGGCCGTCGAGATGGGTCCAGAACGAGCGCTCCAGCAGGCCCGCGTCGGTGAGCACCACGGTCGCGCCCGCGGCGAGATGGCTGTTGAGCACCGACAGCCCGTAGCTGTAGTGCAGGGGCAGGCTGGTCGGCGCGACGTCGCCGGGGCCGATGGCCAGGGCGTCGGCGATGGCGCGGGCGTTGGCCAGCACGGCCGCCCGCGACAGCCGGACGAGCTTGGGGTTGCCGGTCGAGCCCGACGTGGCGAGCAGCACGGCCAGCTCGGGATGCGGCTCGGCGTCGGGGCGCCGGCCGCGCGGCGAGCCCTCGACGGCGTGCGCGAAGCCGGTCAGCCCAGCGGGCCTGAACCGCGCGATCAGCTCGGTCAGCGCGCCGGCCGAGAGGTCGGGGTCGAGCAGCGCGACCGGCCGGCCGGCCCGCCACGCGGCCAGGTAGCGCACCACGGACGCCAGGTCGTTGCGCATTCCGCAGAACAGCGGGCCGGGCGGCAGCCGGGTCAGGACCTGGGCGGTGCGCTCGATCCGGGTGGTCAACGCGTCGCCGGCGAGCGCGCCGGGCTCACCGGCGACGACCAGCCGGGCTTCGGGATGCGGGAAGTCGGCCACCTCAGAGCACCAGCCCGCCGTCCACGCCGATGACCTGGCCGGTGATGAAGCCGGCGTGGCCGGAGAGCAGGAAGGCCACGGTGGCGGCCACGTCGTCGGAGCTGCCCAGGCGGCCGAGCGGGGTCGCGGCGACCGTCGCGGCGCGGGCCCGGTCGTCGAGGGTGGCCAGCATGCCGGTCTCGATGTAGCCCGGGGCCACCGCGTTGACCCGGATGCCCGCCGGCCCCAGCTCCCGCGCGGCGGCCATGGCCAGACCGAGCAGGGACGCCTTCGTCGCGGAGTAGACCGCCTGACCGGGCGCCCCACGGTGGCCCATGACCGACGAGATCAGGACCACGGCGGGGCTCATGCCCCGGCGCAGCAGCCGGACCGCCGCCTGCAGGGTGTGCGCGGCGCCCATCGCGTTGGTCTCGAACAGCCTGACCACCGCGGCGCTGGACATCATGCCGAGCAGCCCGGCCTCGTGCACCCCGGCGTTGATCACCAGTGCGTCGAGGCGCTCGTGTCGTCTGCGGACCTCGCGCATCATCGCGGACACCGCGTCGGGGTCGGCCACGTCGCCGTGGACGGAACCGGCCCGCCCGCCGGTCTCGGCGGCGATCTCGGCCGCGGCCTTCGCCGCGCGCTCCTGGTCGCGCCCGTGGACGACGACCTCGTGCCCGGCCTTCGCCAGCCTGACGGCCACGGCCCGCCCAATGCCCGAGGTCGAACCGGTGACCAGCGCCACGCGCGGGTCAGAGCGCGGCGCTGACACCGTGCTTTTCCAGCAGCCGGGCCGCGTGCGCGAACGAACTCATGTCGATCATCTCGTCCGTGTCGATCATCACGGCGAACTCGTCCTCCATCGCGGCGACCAGCGCCATGTGGGCGAGCGAGTCCCACTGCGGGATCGCCCGGTATTCGAGGCCGTCGACGTCGGTGCCCTCTGGAAGGCTCAGCGCGGCGCGGAAGACGTCGCGCAGCCGGTCGAGATGACTCATGATGACTCACTCTCTGTGGTCGTGCCGGAACGTAGTGTAGCCCCGATCGTGCACGGCTCAAACCCGGAACCGTCGCGGGTAATGGAACCGTATAAACGCCTCTGGCGCGGTGGCCGGGCTGCGAATCTCGGACGCGGCACGCCGGTCACTTCAGGGGGAATGATGGACAAGTCCAATCACTGGTACGGGCATTCCCGAATACTCGGTAGATACTGCGGCCTGGCGGACGACACGCCCAAGCGAATCCAGGGATTCCTGCAACACGGCTGGAACTACCTTCACGGATTTCCGCCCGACGACCACTGGTGCAGCCCCGGATATCCCCGGTTCGTCTGGTCTGACGTGCTCCGACGCCGCGGTTGGTCGATGGGGCGCAGGGGCCACTACGTTATCGGGGCCCCCTGGGTCTACCTCCTCCAGTTGGAGCCCGATCTCGGCAGGGTGCCGGAACGGAAAGGGACGATCTGGTACCCGTTCCACGGCTGGGAGAAAAGCTCGGTCCGCGGTGACCACGCCCGGCTCGCCGCCGAGATCCGCGAGGTGGAGACCGGCCCTGTGACCGTCTGTCTTTACTGGCTCGAATTCGCCAATCCGGCCATTCGGCAGGCGTACGAATCGGTGGGTTTCCGGGTGGTCTGTCACGGCGAGCGCGGCTCGCGCTGGGACCGCAAGGGGCGCGGGTTCCTGCGCAGGCAGCTCATCGAGCTGCGCAGGCACCGCCGGGTGGCCTCCAACCGGCTCGGCAGCGCGCTGTTCTACGGCGTCTCGGTCGGCTGCGACGTCGCCGTCTACGGCGATCCCATGCAGTACGAGGACGAACGGCCCGAGTACGGCGGCACGGCCCGGCGGCGGCGCCTGTGGCCGGAGCTGCACGGAGTGCACGTCGATCGCGCCCTGGCCGCCGAGACCGCCCGGAGCGAGCTGGGTTTCGACCACCAGGCGACACCGGAGGAGCTACGGCGCATGTTCGGCTGGAAGCGGGTGCGGTCCGCATGAACGAGGCACCCCAGAACGTCCGGTTGATCGGTGGCGAGATGCTGCTGTGGTCGGACGCCGACGACCCCGTCGACTGGCGCGGAGCCGGACTGGAGCTGGTCAGGCGGCTGCTCCCCGCCGAGGGCCGGGTGCTGCTGGCAGGCCCGCATCCGCAGGCGCTCGTCGACGCGGTCGCGGCCAGGGCGGGGTCGGTCGCGGTGCTGGTGCGCTCCTATCCCGACGCGTGCGCGCTCGGCGAGCGTCACCCCGCGCTGACCGTGCACTGCGGCAGACTGCGGGCGCTCACTGTCGAGGAGCCGTACGACCTGGTCCTGGCGCTCGACGGTCTCCAGCGCACCAGCTCGGCCGAGGAACCCGCGCCCGCCTGGCGGGCCTCGCTCGACGCGCTGGCCGCTCTCGTGGCGCCGGGCGGGCGGCTGGTCCTGGCCGTGGCCAACGACCTCGGCATCGACCGGTTCGTCGAGGCCCGGCCCCCCGACCGGGAGGGCGGCGACGGCCAGTGGGAGCCGCACGGCTTCGACCCGAGCCACCCGCGCGGCTCCGGCCCGCTCGACCAGGCGCTGGAGGCGTCAGGACTGGCCGTCGACCGCTGCTACGCCGCCTACCCCGGACGCCGCGCCCCGCGCGCGCTGCTCGGGCGCGAGCTGCTGGAGCGTAACCTGCCGGAGGCCCTGACGGTCCCGCTCAGCGCGCGCGGCGGCGACACGATGCGCGTCGCCGATCCGCTGCGGCTGTCGCGGCTCGCGTTCCGGCACGGGCTCGGCGAGCAGCTGGCCCCGGCGTGGGTGGCGGTCGCCACCAGGCCGGGCGACGCGGGCGACGTCGAGCTGCCGCCCGGCCTCATCGAGGTGGGCCGGGCCGTGCACGAGATCACGCCGGAGGCCATCAGGCGGCTGCCGGGCGGCGCCGCCCGCCCGATCCCGCGTGGCCGGGTCGTGGAGGAACTGCTGGTCGAGGCGTGCGCCCGCGAGGACGTCCGCGCGGTGCGCGAGCTGCTCGCCAAGCTGGCCGACTGGGTCACCGACGGCGGCGACGCCACGGTCGACAACCTCGTGTGGGACGGCGAGCACTTCGCCGCCGTCATCCCGGTGCCCGCTCCGGCCACCACGCCGGTCGCCCGGGTGGTGCTCTGCCGGATCCTGTGGAGGTTCGCGGTCCGGCTGCTGGCGGCGGGCCACCACCACCCGTGGCCGTGGCCACTGGCGGCCGACCAGCTGACCCTGACGCTGTGCGGCATGGCCGGGAAGCCGTGCGACCAGGCCGACCTCGACCTGGCCAGGAAGCTCGACGCCGAGCTGGGGCAGCCGGCCGAGGTGCCCGACGCGTCGCCCACCTACCGCGACCTGCTCGGCGCCCGCGACCGCCTGGCCGACCAGCTCACCGCCGCTCTGGCCCGGGTCGCCCGCCTGGAGACCAAGCTCACCTACCGCGAGCGCGAGCTGGTGCGCGCCCGGGCCAAGGTGCGCAGGAGCCAGCGGAAGGTGGCCGCCTACCGCAGAACGCTCGGATATCGCCTCTCCCGCCGCCTCGTCCATCCGCGGAAGGTGGCCCGCAGGGTCAAGCGCATGCTGTCTCGCTGAGGAAAGAAGGCTCTCGTGCCGGTTCTTTCGGTGATCGTCCCGTTCCACGACGTGGAGAAGTATCTCGGAACCTGCCTCGACTCGATCGGGGCGCAGACCTTCCGGGACCTGGAGGTGATCTGTGTCGACGACGGCAGCCACGACGGCGGCGCTGCGGTGGTGGAGGCCGCGATGGCGGCCGACGAGCGGGTGCGGCTGATCCGGCAGGCCAACCACGGCGCCGGGCACGCCCGCAACACCGGGGTGCGCCAGGCGACCGGCCGCTACCTCGCCTTCGTCGACGGCGACGACACGGTGCCGCCCACCGCCTTCCAACGGCTGCTGTCGTCGCTCGAGTCCACGGGCTCCGACCTGGCCTGCGGAAACGTCATGCGGCTGCACCGCAACCTGCTCGTGCCGTCCTGGGCGCACCGCAAGGCGTTCGCCGAGCCGCTGAAGCGCACCCACATCACCAGCCATCCGCTGCTGATCCGCGACCGCATGGTCTGGAACAAGGTCTACCGGCGTTCCTTCTGGGACGACCTCGGGCTGAGCTTCCCCGAGCGCAGGTACGAGGACCAGCCGGTCTCCGTCGCCGCCCACGTGGGAGCCGCCGCCGTCGACGTGCTCAAGAGCGTCGTCTACCACTGGCGGCAGCGCGACGAGGAGAACGCCTCGATCACCCAGTGCCGCCTGGAGCCGGGCAACCTCCACGACCGCCTGCTCTCGGTGCTGCAGACGGCCGAACTGCTCGCTGAGCGGGCGCCCGAGCTGAAGCCGTACTTCGACCGCGACACGCTGGTCATCGACCTGACCGTCGCGGTGGAGGCCGTGGCCGCGGTGGGCGACCAGGCCGACCCCGCGCTGGTCGAGCTCGCCGTCCGCTACCTCGACGGCGTCGCGCCGGAGGAGTGGCTGGGCGTCCCGTACGCGCACCGGCTCCTCGTGCACCTGCTGCACCAACGGCGGCTGGACGACCTCGCCTTTCTGTTCGCGCAGGAACGCGACGAGCGCCTGTGGCCGCGCCTGTGCCGCCCCGGCTTCGGCCGCAGGCGGTGGTACGGCCGGCATCCGGCGATGCCCGAGCACCTGTCGGACGTCACCGACGAGCTGGAGCTGGTGACCCGGCTGACGACCCTGGAATGGCGCGACGGCGTCCTGTACGGCCAGGGGGTGCTGTCGGCCGGCCGGTTCGACGGCAGGGACCTGCGCCGGACCGCCGTCCGCGTGTGGCTGGAGGAGCGCGGCACCGGGGAGACCGTGCCGCTCCCCGGCCGGGCAGGCAGGCGCGGCGTCCCCTGGGAGAGAGGCGGTTTTCCCTTCGGGTTCGCGTTCGACCCGGCCGCGCTGACCACGGCGCAGCTCACCCGCAGGGGGCAGTGGGACCTGCGAGCCGAGCTGCGGGCGACCGGGCTGCGGCTGGCCGGACGGGTCGCCACGCCTCGCGGACTGCCGCTCGCGCCGCCGGCCCCGGCGCGCCGGGGCAACACCTGGCTGGTTCCCGTCCGCAACCGCAGGGGGGTGTGGGGGTTGCGGCTGTGCCGGGCCCAGGCCGTCATCGGCGAGTGCCGGGTCGACGGCGACGACCTGGTCCTGTCGGGGGAGCTGGCCGATCTCGGCGACGGCGAACCGGTGCTGCGGCTGGTGCGCAGGAGCGACGGGGAGGAGATGTACTTTCCGCTGGTCATGGCCGGGCACCGCTTCCGGGCCCGGGTTCCGCTGCGGGACGTCGACGAGTCCGTGGGCCAGGAGTCGAGGTGGGAGGTGGTCATCGACCAGGGCCGGGAGATCAGGCCCCTGGTGCGCACCCGGGAGCGGCCGATGGCGACCGTCGCCGACCGGCGCTTCGAGGTGGACCGGGGCGGCGACGGCTGCCTGGTGCTGGCCGAGCTCTGAGCCGGGGCGGCGACGGCGGCTGGTGCCGGCCGAGCTCTGAGCCGGGTCAGCGCAGGACGGCGGCCAGGTGGTCGGCCACCCGGTCCTGCTGGGCGTCGGTGAGGTCGGGGAAGAGCGGCAGCGAGAGCTGCTCGGCGTAGTAGGCCTCGGCCTCGGGGCAGAGCCCGCGCTGGTAGCCGAGGTCCTCGAACACCGGATGCCAATAGGCGGGCACGTAGTTGACCTGCACCCCGATGCCGGCCGCGCGCATCCGCTGGTAGACCTCGCGCCTGCGGCCGTCGTGGATCCGTATCGGATAGAGGTGCCAGCTCGGCTCGGTGTAGGACCGCCGCGCCGGAAGCGTCAGACCGGGCAGGCCGCCGAGCAGCGCATGGTAGCGGGCGACCAGCTCGGCCCGCCGGGCCCGGAAGGCCCCGAGCCGCCGCAGCTGGCTGAGACCGAGCGCGCAGAGCACGTCGGGCAGCCGGTAGTTGAGCCCGAACTCGTGGACCTCCTGGTGCCAGCCGCCGTGCTCGGGGTCGCGCTGCTCGGCGGGCTCCCTGACCAGCCCGTGGTTGCGGAAGCGGGAGGCTCGCGCGAACCGCTCGGGGTCGGCCACCGCGACCGCGCCGCCCTCGGCCGTGGTCACGGTCTTGGTCGGGAAGAAGGAGAACGTGGTGAGATCGGCCAGCCGCCCCACTGGGCGGTCCCGGTAGGTCGAGCCGAGGGAGTGGGCCGCGTCGCCGATCAGTGTCGCGCCGGCCCGCCCGGCGACCTCGCGCAGCTCGTCGTAGTCGGCCGGATGGCCGGCGTAGTCGACCGCGGTGATCGCGCGAGTGCGGCCGGTCACCGCCGCCGAGGCGGCGCCGGGGTCGAGGTTGCCCGTGTCGGGCTGTACGTCGGCGAAGACCACGCGGGCCCCGCGCAGGACGGCGGTGGAGGCGGTCGCCACGAACGTCAGCGGAGAGGTGATCACCTCGTCACCCGGCCCGACACCGGTGGCCGCGTAGGCGACGTGCAGGGCGGCGGTGCCCGAGGTGACGGCCAGGCAGGGCACCCTGCCCGTCCAGCGGGTCAGCTCGGCCTCGAACCGGCCGACCGCCGGGCCCGTGGTCAGCCAGTCGCCGCGCAGCACCTCGGCGACCGCCTCGACGTCGTCCTCGGTGATCGAGTGGCGTCCGTAGGGCAGCATCAGACGCCGGCCGCCACGATGGCGCGCAGGTCGTCGACCGACAGCCACCGGTCGTTGGTGTCGGAGCGGTAGCAGAAGCCCTCGGGCAACTGCTCGGCGTGCTGCGGCGGCTGGTAGCCCCAGGTGGCGATCGTCGGCTGGACGATGTAGCGGTCGGCCAGCCGGAGCGCCCGGCGGCCGTCGTCGGGGCCGATCATCTCCTCGTGCAGCTTCTCGCCCGGCCTGATGCCGATCTCGTAGACCGGGCTCCGCGGGGCCACCGCCTCGGCCAGGTCGGTGATCCGCATGCTGGGGATGCGCGGCACGTACAGCTCGCCGCCCCGCATCAGCTCGAACGACTCGACGACGAACCGCACGGCCTGGTCGAGCGTGATCCAGAACCTGGTCATCCGCTTGTCGGTGATCGGCAGGCTGCCGCCCTCCTCGGCCAGCCGCCGGAAGAACGGCACCACCGAGCCCCGGCTGCCGACCACGTTGCCGTAGCGCACCACGGCGAACCGGGTGACGTGGCCGGCGGCGTAGTGGTTGGCCGACACGAACAGCTTGTCGGCGACCAGCTTCGTGGCGCCGTAGAGGTTGACCGGGCCGGAGGCCTTGTCGGTGGAGAGCGCGACGACCCTGCTCACCCCGCTGTCGATCGCCGCCTCGACCACGTTCTGTGAGCCCGACACGTTGGTGCGGACGTACTCGAACGGGTTGTACTCGGCGGTGTCGACCTGTTTGAGGGCGGCGGCGTGGACCACGTGGTCGACGCCGTGCATGGCCCGGGTCAGCCGGTCGCGGTCCCTGACGTCGCCGATGAACCAGCGCAGCCGCCGGTCGTCGCCGAACAGCTGGCGGGCCTCCCACTGCTTCAGCTCGTCGCGCGAGAACACCACCAGCCGGCGCAGGTCGAGGGAGTCAAGGGCGTGCCGGATGAACGCCTTGCCGAAGGACCCCGTGCCTCCGGTGATCAGAACCGACGATCCACTGAGAATGCTCACGTGGCCCCCTGGTGGCGTTTACGCGCTGTAGTCGTCCGGGTCGGCCGGTAGCATAGCGCGGTCTGCTGGCCACGCACGGTCACATGGGGGATTGGGGCTTCGGTGCGGATTGTCGGAATCATCCAGGCGCGGATGGGATCCACGCGGCTGCCGGGCAAGGTGCTGCGCGATCTCCACGGCCGTTCGGTGCTGGGCTGGGTGGTGCGCGCCGTACGCCAGGCGGGCGCCGTCGACGACCTGGTGGTGGCGACCACGACCGAGCCGGCCGACGACGCGATCGTGGCGCGGTGCCGCACCCTCGGCGTCCGGTGGCACCGGGGCCCGGTCGACGACGTCCTCACCAGGTACGTCCAGGCGCTCGCCGCCTGCCCCGGTGACGCGGTGATGCGGATCACGGCCGACTGCCCGCTGCTCGACCCCGAGGTGATCCGCGAGACCGCGCTGGTCTACCGGGCGGTTCCCGGCCTTGACTACCTGAGCACCGGCCTGGCCCGCACGCTGCCGCGCGGTCTCGACGTCGAGATCGTCGGCCTGCCCGCGCTGCGCCGGGCCGACCGGGAGGCCACCGGACACCACCGCGCGCACGTCACCTCCTACGTCTACACGCATCCGGGCGGCGCGCGGCTGCTCGGCCTCGCCCACGCCCCGGCCGCGGCCGACCTGCGGGTCACGCTCGACACCGAGGACGACTGGCGGCTCATCTCGCGCGTCGTCGCCGAGTTCGGCGACCGGTGCGTGCCGTTCGCCACGCTGGCCGGCTTCCTGCGCGACCGGCCGGAGATCCGCCTGCTCAACGCGCACGTCGAGCAGAAGGCGTTGCAGGAGGCCTGATGGGCGGGATCGGCATCCGGTGCGACGTGGGGGTCCGGAGCGGGCTGGGCCATCTGGTGCGCTGCGTCGCGCTGGCCGAGGAGCTGTGCTCCCGGGGGGTGGACGTGCGCTTCCTCGGCAACCTGGCCGGCTCCCCGTGGGCGCGCACCCAGCTGCTCGAACGCGGGCTCCCGCTGGTCCCCGCTCCCGACCGGCCCGACCGGCTGGCCGGGCTGGTGCGCGACCTGGGGCTCGGCGCGGTCGTGCTCGACTCGTACGAGCTGGCTCCCGGCACCGGCGCGGCGATCAGGGCGACCGGCGCGGCGGTGCTCGCCATCGTCGACGGCGACCCCCTCGGCCAGGAGGCCGATCTCTACCTCGACCAGAACCTCGGCGCCGAGCTGCGCGCCTTCCCGATGGCCGGTGAGCGGCTGGCGGGCGCCCGCTACGTCCTGCTCCGCGACAGCGTCCGCGAAGTCCGCGAAGTCCGCGAAGTCCGCGAACCCGCCGGAGACCTGTCCGCCGGAGGCAGGGGCGGGTTCGGCCAGGTGATACGGCCAAGCGCTGAGCACGGCCGGCGCGGCCTGGGCTCTGGTGCGCCGCGGGTGCTGTGCTGTTTCGGCGGCACCGACAGCGCGGGCGTGGCGCCGGCCTGGACGCGGGCGCTGCTCGACACCGGGCTGCCGTTCTCCGCCACGGTGATCACGCCCAGGAAGTTCCGGATCGATGGGCCCGTCACCGTCATCCCGCCCACCGACCGGCTGCCCCAGCTGATGGCCGAGGCCGATCTGGTGGTCTCGGCGGCCGGCTCGACCGTCTGGGAGTTGCTCTACCTGGGCGTGCCGACGGCGCTGACCTGGGTCGCGGCCAACCAGTTGGTCGGCTACGAGCCGCTGGTGCGTGACGGCATCGCCGCCGGGCTCGGCCCTGAGGCCGACGCGGCCGCCACTGAGACGCTGGCCCGCCTGCTCGCCGACGCCGGGCTGCGCGAGGAGTACGGCAGGCGGGGCAGTGGCCTGATCGACGGCAGAGGCCGGGAACGCGTCGCCGACGCCCTGCTCACGCTCCTCTGACCTCTCACAGGTCGCAGGTCAGACGAGGTCCCAGGTGAGGGGGGTGCCGGGGGCGGCGTCGCGGGTGAAGCGGCGGCCCATCACCTCGGCGGCGGCCGCGGGAGGCAGGCCGCCCGCGGGCCGGATGGAGCGGACGTTCTGCCCGGTCACCGGCTCGCCCGCGCGCACCTGCCGGACCACGTAGAGCGACCGGCGAAAGCGCAGCCCCTCGCGCTCGGAGGCGCGCGGGCCGATGACGGGGGAGCCCAGCGACTGCCAGGCGCGCTCGCTCTCCACGACCAGGGCCGCCAGCTCGGCGGGCTCCAGCGAGAACGCCGCGTCGACGCCCCCGTCGCTCCTGGCGGTCGTGAGGTGCTTCTCGATCAGGCAGGCCCCGAGCGCCACCGCCGCGAGCGCCGCGCCGAGGCCCGGCGTGTGGTCGGACACGCCGACGACCGCGCCGGTGAGCCCGGCCAGCAGCGGCAGCGCGCGCAGGTTGCTCTCGGCGGGAGAGGCGGGATAGGAGGCGGTGCACGCCAGCACGGCGAGCTGGGTGCAGCCGCCCTCGCGGGCGGCCTGCACGGCGGCGTGGATCTCGCCGACCGACGCCATGCCGGTGGAAATGATCAGCGGCTTGCCGGTGCCGGCGGCGAGCCGGATCAGCGGCAGGTCCACGACCTCCGACGAAGCGATCTTGTACGCCGGCGCGTCCAGCTTCTCCAGGAACTCCACGGCCGTCGGGTCGAACGGCGATGAGAACGGCACCAGCCCCAGCGCGCGGGCCCGGTCGAAGATCGGCTCGTGCCACTCCCACGGCGTGTGGGCCCGCTCGAACAGCTCGTAGAGGCGCTCACCTCCCCACAGCTCGTGCCCGTCGCCCAGACGGAAGGCCGGACCGTCGGCGTCGATCGTGATGGTGTCGGGCCGGTAGGTCTGCAGCTTCAGCGCGTGGGCACCGGCGGCGGCCGCCGCGTCGACGATCGCGAGGGCCCGCTCCAGGCTGCCGTTGTGGTTGCCGGACATCTCGGCGATGACGAACGGCGGCCGGTCGGCTCCGATGGCGCGGCCCGCTATCTCGATCACGCGTCTTCCTCCCTGGTGAGCTGGATGGCGACGACGTCCACGGGCGCGCCGTCGACGTGTCGCGTGTGCCGGCCGGTCTCGGCGAACCCGAACCGGCGGTGCAGCCGCCTGACCGCCTCGTTGCCGGCCAGCACCTCGCCCCGGAGCGTGGTCAGCCCGAGCGGGCCGAAGGCGTGGCCGACGGCCGCCCGCTCCAGCCCGATCCATGCCCGCACCAGGGCGCCGGACCGTTCGAGACCGTCGAGATCGAGGTAGAAGCCCCAGTCGGCGCACCGCGAGCCGGGCCGCAGCCCGGAGAAGGTCACCACGCCCGCGGCCGCCCCGTCGTGCTCGTAGACCAGCACCCGCCGGGCCGGGTCGTCCTTGACCGCCGCCCACCAGCGGGCGTGCTCGACCTCGCCGATCTCATGGGTGGTGAAACTCGCCGCGCGGACCCGTGGGTGGTTGCGCCAGCGGCGCATGACGGGCAGATCGCGATCTGTGACGGGCCTCAGCATCATCGCCCCCTACGCCTCGTGTCGGCACGATCCCACACCGTAGCGGATGCCGGATCGGGTAAAGAGCTGATCAGGGAGAGGCATCGCCCGCCGCCCTCAGGCGATGGCCGGGGCATCCTGCCCTCTAAGCATCCCCCGCACACAAGGAGTCACGGCATGGCGCCCCTGGTCAGCGTCGTCGTCCCGGTCTACAACGTCGAGCCGTACATCACCGAGTGCCTGGAGTCGCTGGTCGCCCAGACGCTGCCGGACCTGGAGGTCATCGTCGTCGACGACGGCTCGCAGGACGGCAGCGCGCGGATCGCCGAAGGCTTCGCGGCCCGGGATCCGCGGTTCGTGGTGGTCCATCAGCCCAACCGCGGCCCCGGGCCGGCCCGCAACGAGGGGGTGCTGCGGGCGCGCGGGACCTACCTGGCGTTCGCGGACAGCGACGACGTCGTGCCACCCGAGGCGTACGAGACGCTGGTCTCCTCGCTGGAGCGGACCGGGTCGGACTTCGCGTGCGGTGGGGTGCGGCGGCTCCGGGAGGGCGAGCTGGCCGAGTCGACCCTGCACGAGAAGGTGTTCAGGCGTGACGTGCACCGCACTCACATCACGGACAGGCGGGTGCTCATCAGGGACCGGACGGTGTGGAACAAGGTCTACCGCCGCGGCTTCTGGCACGAGCAGCGGCTGCGGTTCGCCCCGGGGATCTACGAGGATGTGCCGCTCAGCATGCGGGCGCATGTCATGGCCGCGAGCGTGGACGTGCTGTCCGACGTCGTCTATCACTGGCGCGAACGCGATTCCGGCGAGACGTCGATCACGCAGCGGCGGGCCGAGCGCGCCAACCTGGCCGAGCGGCTGACCGCGATCCGGGAGGTCAGGTCCTTCCTGGAGAAGGAGGCGCCCGACCTGGCCGACGCCTTCGACGGCCTGGTCCTGGAGAAGGACACCGTCTTCCTGTTTCAGGCGCTGGAGCAGGCCGAGAAGGACGAGATCCCGGCGCTGGTCGACCTGGGCCGCCAGTGGGTGGCCACGCTGAGCCCGGACGTGCTCGCCGCCGCGTCGTCGCTGCGCCGGCTCGAACTGCACCTGATCGAACGTGGGCTGGTGAAGCAACTGCGGGAGGTCCGCAAGTTCCGGCGCGCCGCCGTGAACGGCACCAGGATCGTGCCGCGCGGGCTGCGCACGACCGGCTGGTACGGCGACTACCCCTACTTCCGCGACCGCAAGCTCAAGATCCCCGACGAGGTGTTCGACGCCCGCCAGGAGCTCAGGCTGCTGGCCACGGTCGAGGACTGCCAATGGACCGGCGACCGGTTCGTCGTGCGCGCGGAGGTGTCGATGCACCGCGTGCGGCGCAGGCCGGGCCGGCTGGAGGTGTGGCTGACCGACGGCAAGCGTCACGTGCCGCTGGAGGTGCGGCGGGTCCGTGGCCCGGGGATCGTCCTGACGGTCGACCCGGCCTGGCTCAAGGGCGGGCGGCCCAACTGGCGGCTGCACGTGCGGGCCGAGACCCGGGGGCTGGTGCTGGAGGAGCGCTTCCGCGACGCCGACGGTCACCGTCCGTGGCGGCTGTCCGTGCCGGGATGGTCAAGAACGGGCATGGACATCTCCTATTAGTTCCAGAGAGTAATCAGTCGAGCGCGAGTCGTGGCCATGCTGGAAGCCATGAGGACCTATTCGCTCGATGACGTCCACGCGACACGTAAGCGGAGAGATTCCTGGTGGACCGTGTACGTCGTGGACCCGGTCGCGTGCCGGGCGGCTCTGGTGGTGGCCAACCACACACGGATCACGCCCAACGAGCTCACGGTGTTCTCGCTGGTCCTCGGCCTGGTCTCGGCGGTCTGTTTCGCACTGGACCAGTTGGTGGCGGGTTCGGCCATGTTCTATCTGAGCTTCATGGTCGACTGCGTCGACGGCAAGATCGCCAGGCTCAAGGGCACGGGGACGCCCTTCGGCCTCTGGCTCGACTACGTGGGTGATCGGGTCAGGGTGGTCTTCTGCGCCATGGGGCTGGCGTACGGGCAGTACACGCTCACGGGGGACGTGCGCTACATCCTGCTCGGGGCCGGGGTGGCCGTGCTCGACCTGTTCAGGTACGTCAACGCGCCGCAGATGAAGCGGGTGCGGGAGACGATCAAGCTGGCGCGGGCCGAGGCGGCGGAGCTGGCACTGGGGTACGGCGTGGACAAGCCCGTCAGGCGGGGCCCGGCCCGCTCGCCGGGCAGGCCGCTCACGCCGGCCGTCAGGGTGCGCCGGTTCATGAAGCGGCTCAACAGGTATCTGGCGCGTCGCCGGGTCCGGTCCCACCTGATCAGCGGCATCGAGTTTCACGCCGCGGTGTTCGTGGTGGCGCCGCTCGTCGGGGTGGTGGCCCTGGTCCCCGTGGCGGCGGCCGCCGGCGCGCTGCTTCTCGCCAACGAGATCTTCCTTGTCTACCGGATGTGGATCTTCACCCGCCGGCACACCGTGCCCGTCCAGGTGGAGAACCGAGAGCACGTTCTCGTCTAAGTTTTCGGGGGTTAGAACGAAATGTCCGATCGCCCAGTGTTCGTCGTCGGCTGCCCGCGGTCCGGCACCACGATGCTGCAGCTCATGCTTCACTCGCACCCGCGGATCGCGGTGCCGCCGGAGACGCGGTACCTCGTACCCGCCTACCAACGCCGCCGGATGTTCGGCGACATGCGCCTCGCGCAGCGCCGTCAGGCTCTCGCCGAGTGGATCGCGGGTGACCGGACCACGAAGTTCCACGAGCTCAAGATCGACAAGGACGAGTTCGTCCGGCAGTGCGTCGAGGGCCCCGGCTCGCTCGGCTCGGTGATCGGGACGACCTTCCGGATGTACGCCGACCGCTTCGACAAGCCCCGCTGGGGAGACAAGCGGCCCAGCTACGTCAAGCAGGTCGACATGCTGCTCAGGCTCTTCCCCGACGCCCAGTTCATCCACCTGATCAGGGACGGCCGCGACTGCGTGGCCTCGCTGAAGGAGATGCCCTGGTTCACGCACAACTCCTTCCACGCGGTCTCCACCTGGGCCGAGGCGATGGACGCGGGAGCCAAGCTGCGGCGGACGATGGCCGCCGACAGCTACTACGAGCTGCGGTACGAGGACCTCACCGACGACCCGTCGACCGAGCTGAAGAAGCTCTGCGTCTTCCTGGAGGAGGACTTCGACGAGGCGATGATCTCGCCGCGCGAGGCGGCCAGCGTGGCCGTGCCCGTGCACAAGGTCTGGCACAGCAACACCCACGGCGACGTCACGCGCGCCCGCGTGGGCAGCTGGGCCTCGCGGCTGGAGAACTGGGAGATCGCGCTGTGCGAGGACGTCCTCGGTGACCGGCTGGTGAGCCAGGGCTACGAGCTGACCGGCGCGGCTCCGGCCGCCAAGGCGCACCTGGCCGCGTGCCAGAAGACCATGCAGAAGCGCCGCGCCAGCCGGCTGCGCAAGAACATGCGCGACCGCATCAACCGGCTGCGCGAGCCCAGCCCGGTGGCCGCGCTGCTCACGAGCGGCCAGCGGGCGATCGCCGGCGTGCCGCGCCAGCGGATCGACTCGCCCGAGATGGCCGACCGGACGCTTTAGACCTGCCGAGCTGGCCGGCCGGACGCTGTAGGGCTGCCGAGTCGGCCGGCCGGACGCTGCGGGGCTCAGCGCTCGATGTGGGCGAACAGCGACTCCCAGCCGTCCAGGACGTGGTCGAGGAGGAACGCCTCGGCCGTGGCCCGGGCGGTGGCGCCCAGCCGCCGCCGCTCCTGCACGGAGCCCATGAGCCCGGCCAGTTCCTGGCCGAAGGCGTCCACGTCGCCGGGCGGGACGAGCACGGGAGCCACCGAGCGGACCCCGCCCGACACGTCGAAGGCCACCGCGGGCACGCCGTGCGCGGCCGACTCCAGCAGCACGACGGGCAACCCCTCGTGCTCGCTGGTCACCGCCAGGATCGAGGCGCCGAGGTATTCGCGCGGCATCTCGGCGGCGGGCACGCGGCCCCTGAAGACGACCCGCTCCTCGACGCCCTCCCGGATCGCGTGGGCGCGCAGCCGGTCCAGCTCGGCGCCGTCGCCGATCAGGTGCAGCTCCCAGCCGGGCGGGGCGTCCGATCTGGCGAACGCGCTGATCAGCCGGTCGAACCGCTTGACCCCCTCCAGCCGCCCGACGCCCAGCACCCGGGGCGTCTCCAGCGTCGAGACCTTCTCGGGCCAGGCGGCCAGCGGGTTGGGCACCGACCAGGTGTTGGGCAGCAGCGCGTGCTCGGCGAACCGCCACGCGTCGTCCGGGCTCAGGAAGACGGCCTGGTCGAGCTCCGGGTAGTGGACGCGGATCGAGTTGAGGTGCCAGCAGTCGCGGGCGTGCTCGTAGGAGCCGTGGTACTGGCCGATCGGCCGCAGCGAGGCGGGCACCGCGCCCGCCATCCGGGTCACCATCCCGGGCGAGGTCATGATCACGAAACCGGGAGGCATCGTGGCGAGCAGCCTGGCCAGGCGGCGATCGGCCGCCGCGCGCGCCGACCGGCCGACCGTGTCCAGCGGGTGGCGGCTGATCACGTGCTGCCGGTAGAGCGGCTCGTCCACGTAGCGGAACGGCGCGCGGGCCCGGTGCACGCCGATGACGTGCACCTCGTGCCCGCGCTCGGCCAGGCCCTGCGCCAGGGTGTGCGTCACCTGCTGGACGCCGCCCAGCGTGTCGGCGTCCAGGCAGGCGAAGACCACGTTCACGAAACCTCCCGGGTCTCGAAGAAGTCCGTCACGATCCTGGCCGCCGCGTCGCCCCGCTCGTCGGCGCACCACAGCTTCCGGAAGGCCGCGTACCGGTCGGCGTAGGAGGCGTGTGTGGCGGGCAGATCGCGGATCCGGTCGATCAGCTCGCTGGTCGAGGTCACGCACGGCCCCGGGGCGATGGCCGGCAGGTCGTGGTAGACGCCCCGCTCGGAGAGCCGGTAGTCGTCCCAGTCGTCAATGTGGAACAGCATCGGCCTGCCGGTGAGCGCGTAGTCGCACATCACCGACGAGTAGTCGGTCAGCAGCGCGTCGGAGGCCAGGATCAGGTCGTTGATCTCGGGGTACGACCCGGCGGGCCGGACGAAGTGCCGCAGGTGCGACGGCACCTCGTAGCTCTCCACCGGGTGGGTCCGGAGCACGATCACCCACTCGTCGCGCAGCTCCTCGGCCATGAGGTCGAGGTTCACGCGCACCGAGGCGCCGCTGCCCTTGACCCGGTCGCGGTAGGTGGGCGCGTACAGGAGCACCTTGCGTCCGGCGGGGATCTCCAGCCGGACCCGCACGTCGTCGCGGGACGTCCCGTTGACCAGGGCGTCGCAACGCGGCGTCCCGTACCTGTAGACCGGGCCGGTGTAGCCGTTGGCGGTCAGGAAGTGGCGCGAGAACTCCTCGCTGGGCGAGACCAGCGCGTCCCAGCGGGCGACGGCGGCGCGCCACTGGGCGCGTGGCCGGTCGAAGTCCGCGCGCAGGTCCGGCGCGTCGAATCCGACGGACTTGATGCCCTGCCCGTGCCAGGTCTGCAGGTAGCGGGTGCGGCGGGGTTTCGGGTAGTCGAGTGGGAAGCCGTGGCTGTCCACCCAGACGCCGGCGCGGGCCATCGTCCAGACGTGGCGCCAGCTCCCCCGGCGCACCACCCGCGCGTCGGCGGGGAGGGCGCGCCGGTGGCCCCTGGCCACCGACCAGACCGCGTCGATCGGCAGCGCGCGTCGCCGCAGCTCGTCGTAGATGGCGCGCGGGCTGCCGGTGCAGCCCTTGCCGACGTCCGACTCGAACAGGGCCAGGTCGTGCCGGGGCGGCAGCAGCCGGATCATCGCCTTGTAGAAGCGCAGCTTGCCGGTCGGCGTGCTGACGCGCCTGAGCACCGCGCGCCTGATCCGCCGGGCCAGCGGGCGCAGCCGCGAGCGCGACTGTATCCGCAGGTAGGAGGCGTTGCCGTCGGTCGTCACGGTGACACCCGGCAGCTCGATCGGCCGCAGTCCGGGGTCCGCCATCAGCCGGTCGGTCGTCGTGTGGCCGTCGGACAGGCGGGTGAAGCCGATGCGCGGCTCGCAGCCGGCCCGGGGGGTGAAGGTGATCTCGCTGATGTAGCCGCCCTCGCCCGACGGCTCGGGCTCGATGGGGATCCGCGTCCGGCCGAGCCGCAGGAACGCCTTCCAGTCGACGGGCAGCGCGCCGAACGGGTCGTAGCTGTGCACGGTCATCCGGACCCGGTCGCCGTCGGCGGCGATCTCGGTCACCTCGTGCCGTAGCCGGCTGGCGCTGAAGGGCAGCTCGGCCAGCCGCAGGGCGGTGATGTCCATGCCGGGCGCGACCGTGGTGCCCCAGTACGTACGCCCGTCGCTCCGCACGGCGGCCCGGGGCGGCGCCTTGGGGCCGGTCAGCGAGCTCGCGGCGATCCTGAGGTCGTCGATCCGGTCGTCGAGGATGAGATGGCAGCAGACCCGGGTCATCGGGTCGATCCGCCGCAGCACACCGGCGGGGATCTCCGCCAGGTACGGCCGCACGACCGCCGCGAACTCCTTGACCCACACCCGGTCGCGCGTCGGCAGCGGGTTGAGGTAGACGCGCAGGTCCTGGCGCAGGAAGCGCTCCTGCCGGGCGGGCAGCAGGTCGTCCGCGCCGTGGCGGCGCAGTACGTCGTCGCTCCGCCGGGCCGCGACGACCCGGTGGCGCACGTTGTCCATCTCCTTGATGCTGAGCGAGATGGACGTGCGGTCGCGCCCGCGCCGCCAGTGGTAGACGACCCACGGCACGATCGCGAACCGGTGGGACGTGGCGTACAACTCGGTGGCGAAGACGTGGTCCTCGTAGTGGATGTCCTCGGGGAAGCGCAGCATCGCGTCGCGCAGGAAGCGGACGCTGTAGAGCTTGTTGGTGGTGAAGGAGTCGAGGAACAGCTCCGGCTCGGCGCGGATGCCCGGCACCACCCTGCGCCTGGCGAACAGCGTCGGGTAGTAGCGCTGCATCCGGCCGTTCCACTCGTACAGGCGGGAGATCTGCCCGGAGACGAAGTCGGCGCCGGTCCGCTCGATCTCGGTCAGCAGGCTCTTGCAGGCGTGCCGGGGCAGCTCGTCGTCGCTGTCGAGGAACATCACGTACGGCGCGGTGGCGGCGTCGAGGCCGTCGTTCCTGGGAGCGCCGCAGCCGCCGCTGTTGGCCTGCCGGCGCAGGTAGCGCACGCGCGGGTCGGCGCGCATGAGCTCCTCGGCCACTCTGGGCGTCTCGTCGGTCGAGGAGTCGTCGGCGATGACGACCTCAAGGTCGCGCAGGGACTGCCGGAGCACGGAGCGCACCGCCCTGGGCAGCCGCTCGGCATCGTTGTACGTGATCACGACGACACTGCACGCCGGCATGCCAACACCCCCGAGTCAGACACGTGGAGAGAGGCATTCCCCCTGTTCGGGAGATGTGTCCGGACTTGATGGTGTTTTTGCTGGAATTAGCGCATGAGCCGTCTGATCAGCCAGCCGATCAGCAGCAGTGCGGCGACCGCTCCGGCGACCGGCGCGAGCCGCTTGAGCAGCGGTGCGCCGGCGATCTCCAGGAGATCCAGCGCCTCCTCGTCGGGCGTGCGCGAGGTGCGCAGCGTGCCGGTCGGCCGGATGTCCTGGTCGGGAGACGAGGGCACCGCGCTGAGGTGGCGCTCCTCCACTACCGCCGGCCCTTCTTCGGGCCCTTCCGCGGGCCCTTCTGCGGGCACGGGCGCGGCCGTGGCCGCCGGAAACTCGTGGGCCGGCTCGGCCAGCAGGTCGGCGAGATTGGCCGCGAACCTGTCGATCAGCTTGCCGCCCACCTCGGCCATCACGCCGCGGCCGAACTGTGCCGGACGCCCGGTCACGTTGAACGACGACTCCACCGCGACGGCGGTCGAGCCGTCGGCCGGGCTCAGCCTCGCCTTGACGGTGGCCGCGGCCGTGCCGGTGCCGCGGGACTCCTTGCCCGACGCCTGGATCGTGAGCGTGTGCGCGTCCTTGTCGACGTCCTCGAACCTGGCCGAGCCGCGATAGGTCACGGTGATCGGTCCCACCTTGATCTTCATCCGGCCGGTGAACTCGTCGCCCTCGACGGTGTCGAGCGCGGCGCCCGGCAGGCACGGCGCGACCCGTTCCACGTCGAGCAGCACCGCCCACGCCTGCTCGATCGGGACCGGAACCGTGAACTCGTGCTCGAACCGCATCGCCATCGATCCGCTCCTTTTCCCGCTATTGCGACATTACGTCGATAAGGGGGCGCCCCGGAAGAGGGGACGCCCCCCGGAGCCGAGGTCAGGGAGAACCGGCGGCGGTGCGGATCGCGCGATGGGTCAGCACCCTGGCCAGATGCCGCCGATAGTCGGGCTGGGCGTGCAGGTCGCCCGACGGCGAGGTGCCCTCCGCCGCCTGCTCGCACGCCTGGCGGACCTGGTCACCCAGCTCCGCGCCCTGCAGCGCGCTCTCCACCGCACGGGCCCGCAGCGGTGTCGGGCCCATGTTGGTCAGCCCGATCCTGGCCTCCTGGATCGAGCCGTTGGAACGCCGGACGGCCGCGGCCACCCCGACGATGGGCCACGCCTGCGCGGTCCGGTGGAACTTCTCGTAGTGATAGCCCCAGCCGTCGCCCAGCTTGGGAATCCGCGCCCCGAGCAGGATCTCTCCCGGTCGCAGCGCGGACTCCAGGTAGTCGACGAAGAACTCGGCGGCGGGGATCTCCCGCTCGCCCTCCGCCGACCGGGCCACGAGCACGCCGTCCAGCGCCAGCACCACGGCCGGCAGGTCGGCCGCCGGGTCGGCGTGGGCCAGTGAGCCGCCGAACGTGCCGCGGTGCCGTACCGCGGGGTCGGCCACCGTGGCGGTGGTCAGCGCGACCAGCGGGCAGGCCGAATTGACCAGGCTGGAGCGCATCACCTCGTCGTGCGTGGTCATCGCGCCGATGAACACATGGTCGCCGCGGTCGTGCACGCCGGTCAGCTCGGGCAGCCGCCCGAGGTCGACCAGCGTCGACGGATAGGCCAGCCGCAGCCGCAACAAGGGCAGCAGTGACTGCCCGCCCGCGAGCGCCTTGGCGTCCTCGTCCGAGGCGAGCGCCTGGCAGGCCTCGTCGAGCGAGCCGGGACGGACGTAGTCGAACGTGGCAGGGATCATCGCCGAACTCCTTCCAGGGCCCGCCAGACACGCTCGGGAGTGCACGGCATCTGGACGTCGTGAATCCCGCGCGGGCGCAGGGCGTCCACGATGGCGTTGACGACGGCCGGCGTGGAGGCGATCGTGCCCGCCTCGCCGACGCCCTTGACGCCCAGCGGGTTGCTCGTGGCCGGCGTCTCGGTCCGGTCGGTGACGAACGTGGGCAGGTCGGCCGCCGACGGCAGCAGATAGTCGGCCATCGTCGTGGTGAGCAGGTTGCCCTCGGCGTCGTAGACGGCCTCCTCGTACAGGGCCTGCGCGATGCCCTGGGCGATGCCGCCGTGCACCTGGCCGTCGACGATCAGCGGGTTGATCACCTTGCCCACGTCGTCGACCGCCACGTACGAGCGGATCTTCGACATGCCCGTCTCGGTGTCGACCTCCACCGCGCACAGGTGGGTGCCGTGCGGGAAGGAGTAGTTGTCCGGGTCGAACGTGGAGTCGGAGTCGAGCCCGGCCTCCACACCCTCGGGCAGGCTGTGCGCCGTGAACGCGGCGAACGCCAGCTCCTGGATCGTCTTCCGCGAGTCGGTGCCCCGCACCTGGAACGCCCCCTCGGCGAACTCCAGGTCCTCGGGAGAGCACTCCAGCAGGTGCGCGGCCAGCTTGCGGGCCTTGTCCTTGACCTTCTCGCACGCCTGCAGCACCGCGACGCCGCCGACCACCAGCGAGCGCGAGCCGTAGGTGTCCATGCCCTTGTGCGAGATCGCCGTGTCGCCGTGCAGCACCGTGATGTCCTCGAATGGCACGCCCAGCGTGTCGGCCACGATCTGGCTCCACGCCGTCACGTGTCCCTGGCCGTGCGGGGAGGTGCCGGTGATCACCTCGACCTTGCCCGTGGGCAGCATGCGGATCGTGCCGTGCTCCCAGCCGCCGGCCCCGTAGTTGGACTCACCGAGCAGCCTCGACGGGGCCAGCCCGCACATCTCGGTGTAGATGCTGACGCCGATGCCGAGCTGGACCGGGTCGCCCCTGTCACGCCGGTCGGCCTGTTCGGCCCGCAGCTTGTCGTAGCCGAACAGCGCCATCGCCCGGTCCGTCGCCGCCTCGTAGTTGCCCGAGTCGTACGTCAGCCCGGCGATCGTCGTGTACGGGAACTCCTCGTGCCTGATCCAGTTGCGCCGCCGCACCTCCACCGGGTCCAGGCCCAGCTCGGCGGCCAGCTCGTCCATGACGCGCTCGATGGCGTACGTCGCCTCGGGCCGCCCGGCGCCCCGGTAGGCGTCGGTCGGCATCTTGGTGGTGAACACACCCGTGCAGCCGAACTCGTACGCGTCCATCTTGTAGATGGCGTTGTACAGGGCCGCGCCCAGCATCGGGATGCCCGGTGTGACCAGCATGAGATAGGCGCCCATGTCGGCCAGCAGGTCCACCTGGAGCCCTCGGATGCGCCCGTCGGACTCCGCCGCCACCCTGATGTGCTGGATCTGGTCGCGGCCGTGGTGCACGGTCAGGTTGCCCTCGGAGCGCGACTCGGTCCACTTGACCGGCCTGCCGAGCCTGCGGGTCAGCAGCAGGCACAGCACCTCTTCCGCGGTGACCTGCAGTTTCGAGCCGAACCCGCCGCCCACGTCCGGCGCCACCACGCGGATCTTGTGCTCGGGGATGCCGGTCGTCACGGCCAGCATGACCCGCAGCACGTGCGGGATCTGGGTGGAGGTCCACAGCGTGAAACCGTCGCCGTCGGTGCTCGCGAGCACCGCGCGCGGCTCCATCGCGCTCGGGATGAGCCGCTGCTGGATGTAGGTCCGGTCGATGAGGACCGGCGCGTCCCTGAACGCCGCCTCGATGTCGCCCGAGGTGATCTTGGCGGTGAACGCCTGGTTGCCGGCCTCGTGCACCTTCGGGCTGCCCTCGGTCAGCGCGTCGTTCATGTCCACGACGGCGGGCAGCGGCTCGTAGTCGACCTCGATGGCCTCCAGCGCGTCGGCCGCCCGGTAGCGGTCCGTCGCGACGACGCAGGCCACGGCCTCCCCGACGTAACGCACCTCGGACACGGCCATCGGCGGGTGGTCCGGGATCACGATGTCCTCGCTCACCGGCCAGGCGCACGGCAGGCTGCCCTGCTCGTCGGCGAAGTCCTGGCCGCTGAACGCGGCGAACACCCCCGGCAGGCCGCGCGCGCCCGACACGTCCACCCGGGTGATCCGGGCGTGCGCCATCGGGCTGCGCAGGAACATGACGTACAACATGCCCGGCTGAACCAGGTTGTCGGTCCAGCGCGTGTGCCCGGTCAGCAGCCGGGCGTCCTCCTTGCGCCGCCGCGACCGGCCGATCTCCCCGCCGGTGCCGCCCGGCTCGGAGATCTGGTCGCTCTCGGCGATCTGCTCGCCCACCAGACCGGGATCCAGCTCGGTCATGACGACTTCACCGCCTGCCCCATCTCCTGGGCGCCACGCCGTACCGCGCGGACGATGTTGCAGTAGCCGGTGCATCGGCAGAGGTTGCCTTCCAGGCCCTCCCTGATGGCCTCCTCGGACGGGTCCGGCGTATCCCTGAGCAGGTCGATCGCGGCCATGACCATGCCAGGTGTGCAGTAGCCGCACTGCAGGGCGTGTTCCTCGTGAAAGGCACGCTGCATCGGGTGCATGGACCCGGGCGAGCCGAGCCCCTCGATCGTGACGATGTCGCATCCGTCGGCCTGGACGGCCAGCACGGAGCAACTCTTCACAGTCTTGCCGTCGAGCATCACGGTGCAGGCGCCGCAGTTGCTGGTGTCGCAGCCGACAGGAGTGCCGGTCTTGCCCAGTCGTTCTCGTAGCAGGTGAACGAGGAGAAGTCGCGGCTCGACTTCCTCCTCGTATCCGACTCCGTCAACGGTGACGGTGATCCGGGGCATACGTCCTCCCTCAGGAGCAGGGGGAAAGGCGGATAAATGCCAACGTACGCCGGTGTTTTTCCCGGTCAAGGGTTATCAACCGCGGAGCACCCTCGCGACGATGGCCACGAGACCCGCGAAACCCAGCCCGACGACCAGCAGCGAGACCAGGACCAGCGGATCCGTGATCGCGCGGGTCATGATCAGTATGCCCAGCACGACGAACAGCACACCACTGAGCAGCGCCATCCAGTCGGTCCGGTGCAGCCGGCGCGGCCGGTCGACGTCAGGCCGCATGACGCACGTCCATGTCGCCGACGCCACCGCTCAGATTGAGCACGATGGTCGACACCTTCCCCGATGGTGGAGTCTCCGGCTCCAGCACCGTGTCGAACCTGACGTCCATGCCACCCCTCAGCGACTGGCCCACCTGGATGTCGCCCACCTTGTTGATGGCGTGCACCTCCACCTTGACCGTCGGCGGCACGATCACGGTCAGCTCCCCGATCGACATCGACGCGTTGAACGTCAGCCTCGTGCCCGGGATCAGCCTGAGCTCCGACAGGTCGAGCCGGCCGCTGCCCACTCCCACGTCGTACACCTTGTTCGCCTCCGCTGCCGTGACCGGAGTCCACACCGAGTCGCCGACCTTCTCCGGCAGGCCGCCGAGCGTCAGGGCCAGGGCCACCATGAGCGCCACGGCCGTGCCCGAGGCCACCAGCCCGGCGCCCCGGCCCCACCAGGCCGCGATCAGCAGACCCGCCCCGATCGTGACGAGGACGCTGCCCCCCACGATGATCGGGTTCACTCCGGGGCTCGATCCGGCTTGGACCGCCACGACGATCCCTCCAATGACGATGGCGAGCAACATGGTGATGGCGCCGATGAACGATCGCGGGCGCGGGCGGCGTGGCGGCGTCGGCGTCGGCGGGCCGTACAGGGCGGGGTCGTAGGGGGAGTAGCCGGCGCGCCTGCTCGGGTCGAGCGGCTGGTACGCGTCGCGCGGGCGGTAGGGGCCGTGTGGCGCGAACGGCGCCCCGTACGAGGCGAACTCCGTGTCCCGTCCGCCTCCGGACACTCCGTCGCCCACGGACCTGTCCAGGCGCGTGAAGCCACTCGCGTACAGCGAGTCAGGTGTCTCTTCGCGGGTGGTCGCGCCGGTGTAGGGCGAGTCGGTCGTCTCTTCGCGGGTGGTCGTGCCCGCGTACGGCGAGCCGGGCGTCTCGTCGCGCGGAGTCTCGACGGCGGCCGTGCCCGGGGAGGCGGCGGTGCCGGCCAGCGCGACGTCGGTCGCCGCGACGGCTTCCCGTGGCACTTCGGTGGCGTCGTCCTCGCGGGGGCCGGCCGGCGTGCTCTCGTGTGGCGCGTCGCCCGCTGGAGTGTCGGCACGAGGGAGGTCGTCCGTCGGGAGGCGCGCGGTGACCGATTCGCTCGGTGAGGTGGTGGCGGGGATGGGCGACCGGTGGGGGACGGTCGGGTCCGGGACCGGCGGCGCCTCCGGCGTGGCGGCGGAAGACGGCATGTCCGGGACCGGCGGCGCCTCCGGCGACCGGGAGGTGGCGGCGGAAGACGGCATGTCCGGGCGGACGGGACGGGGGGTGGTGTCCACGCCCAGGGAGCCGTGGGCCGTTTGGGCCGTCGCGACCGGCGGTTCGCCGTACGGGGACGGCCGGGGGAAGCCGGGGGAGGGCGCCACGGGCGGCGGTGGATACGCCTCGGCGGCCTGGCGGCGGGTGAGCCGCTCGGGCATCGAGCGGGCGAGGCCGAGCAGGTCGACGCCCTTGGAGTGGGCGGCGAGCAGCGCGACCGCCAGCAGCAGCCCGACCACCAGGGTGCCGGTGCCGAGCCAGACCGTGGTCAGGTTGATCGCCAGCCCGAACGCGAGCACCGCCGTCAGCAGCGCCATCACGGTGTCGGCGTCGAAGTCGCGGCGGCTCCACTGCTCGATGTAGCCGGGCCGGCCGTCCGGCTCCTTCATCAGCAGGAACGCCGCGATGTACAGGAAGAGGCCGATGCCCGAGCCGAACAGGAGCACCGCGAACCCCGCGCGGAACACCACGGGGTCGATGCCGGTGTGCCGTCCCAGCCCGGCGCAGACGCCCATGAGGAAGCGGCCCTCGCCGCTGCGCCGCAGGACCCGGGGAGGCGCGGCCGGTTCCTTCGCCGGTGCTTCTGTCATGGCACCATCGTGGACCCGCCCGGTGGCCGTCCGCATCGGGGAGACCCCTGAGCCGACCCTGGGGGTTGTTCCCGATGTCCGAATCGCCGGGGGCGTGTGACGATGGTGGCGTTATGGCTGACCAGAAGACACTTGCCGAGCCCGGCGGCGACGCGCCCTACCGCCGGATGACACGGCCCATGGAGGGCCGCCTCGTCGGCGGCGTGGCGCAGGGGCTGGCGAGCCAGCTGAAGCTCGACCCGGTCGTGGTCCGGCTGATGTTCGTGCTGCTGAGCGTGGTCGACGGGGTCGGCTTCGTGGCGTACGCGGTGCTCTGGATGGTCGCGCCGCGCGAGCCGCACGAGGGGCCCGCGCCCGCGCGTGACTGGAGCCAGCTGGCCGCGTTCAGCGCGATCGGCATGGCGCTGCTGGCGTTCGGGTGGCTGACCGGCGCCTCCAAGGGAGGCATCGGCATGCTGCCGTTCGCGGTGGGCGGCATCGGCGCGCTCATCCTGTGGCAGCAGGCCGATCCGGTACGCCGCCGCAACTGGGTGAGCGGCGCGACCCAGAGCATCAGGAAGAACCGGGTCCGCACGGTCCTCGGCGTGACCCTGGTCGTCGTCGGCGCGGCCGGCTTCCTGGCGGCGCAGGGTGAGCTGGCCCAGGCCCGGCCCGGCCTGCTGTTCACCGTGGTGGTCGTCGGCGGGCTGGCCGTCATCGCCGCGCCATGGCTCGCGGGCCTGTGGAAGGAGCTCCAGCTGGAGCGCCGCGAGCGCATCCGGCAGGAGGAGCGGGCCGAGGTCGCCGCGATGGTCCACGACTCGGTGCTCCATACGCTCACGCTGATCCAGCGCGTCGCGCAGGACCCGCGCGAGGTCACCCGCCTCGCCCGCGCGCAGGAGCGCGAGCTGCGCAACTGGCTCTACCAGCCGGCCCAGGACGCGGACGCCACCGTGGCCGCCGCGGTACGCCGGATCGCCGCCGAGGAGGAGGACGCGCACGGCGTGGCCATCGAGGTGGTCTGCGTGGGGGACATCGCGCTCGACTCGGCCGGCAAGCTCGCCGCCATGCTGAAGGCGTCCAGGCAGGCGATGGTCAACGCGGCCAAATACTCTGAGAGCCCGTCTATTTCCGTCTATGCGGAAGTGGAGGGTGAAGAGGTGACGATTTTCGTGAAGGATCGGGGCAAGGGCTTCGATCTCGACACGGTGCCGCTCGACCGGATGGGGATCAGGGAGTCCATCATCGGGAGAATGGAACGTCACGGCGGCACGGCCCGGGTGCGCACCGAGCCGGGTGAGGGCACGGAAGTGATGTTGACCATGAAGGTGGAGAAACCATGACGCGGGTGCTGATCGTCGACGACCACCGGTTGTTCCGTTCCGGCGTGCGGGCCGAGTTGGGTGACTCGATCCAGGTCGTGGGCGAGGCCGAGGACGTCGACACGGCGGTCAAGGCGATCGCCGAGCTGGAGCCCGACGTGGTCCTGCTCGACGTGCACATGCCGGGCGGCGGCGGCCAGGAGGTGCTGCGCAAGGTCCTCGGCTCCGGCTCCTCGGTGAGGTTCCTCGCGCTGTCGGTCTCCGACGCGGCCGAGGACGTGATCGGCGTGATCAGGGGCGGCGCCCGCGGCTACGTCACCAAGAACATCAGCGGCAAGGAGCTGACCGACGCGATCCGCCGGGTGGCCGACGGCGACGCGGTCTTCTCGCCGAGGCTGGCCGGGTTCGTGCTCGACGCGTTCGCCTCCTCCGAGGCGCCCTCGATCGATCCGGAGCTCGACTCGCTGACGCAGCGCGAGCGCGAGGTGCTCAGGCTGATCGCCCGCGGCTACGCGTACAAGGAGATCGCCAAGGAGCTGTTCATCTCGGTCAAGACGGTCGAGACCCACGTGTCGTCGGTGCTGCGCAAACTCCAGCTGTCCAACCGGCACGAGCTCTCCCGCTGGGCTACGGCGCGCCGCCTGGTCTAGCCGCCTGGTCTAGCCGCCTGGTCTAGCCGCCTGGTCTGGCGGCCTGGTCTGGCCACCCGGTGTGGCCGCCCGGACGTGGCCGAGGGGGGTGGGCTGGTTTCGGCGCGGCTGACGTGCGACATTTCAAGATATGGGGAGGGACGTACCAGCCGTCGTCTTCAGCCGGGACGACCGACGCGCCTACCGGGAGAAGGTGCGGCGATGTCTCGACGTCTTCGCACGCATGCTCCGCGAGTCCCGCTTCGAGCTCGACCGCCCGCTCGCCGGGCTGGAGATCGAGCTCAACATCGTGGACGCGGCCGGCGAGGCCAACATGCGCAACGCCGAGGTGCTCGCCGCGATCGCGCGGCCCGACTGGGCGACCGAACTCGGCCAGTTCAACGTCGAGATCAACGTCCAGCCCCAGGACCTGCGCGGTGACGGCGCGCTCCAACTGGAGAACGACGTCCGCGCCCGGCTCAACCACGCCGAGATCCGGGCCCGCTCCGAGGGCGGCCACCTCGTCCTGATCGGCATCCTGCCCACGCTGCGCGAGGAGGACATCGGCGAGGGGACGCTGTCGTCCAACCCGCGCTACCGGCTGCTCAACGAGCAGATCTTCGCCGCCCGGGGCGAGGACCTGCACCTCGCGATCGAGGGCGTCGAGCGGCTCGACACGCACGCCGACAGCCTCGCTCCCGAGGCCGCCTGCACCAGCGTCCAGCTGCACCTCCAGGTCAGCCCCGAGACGTTCGCCGCCCACTGGAACGCCGCCCAGGCCATCGCCGGGCCGCAGGTGGCGATCGCGGCCAACTCCCCCTACCTGTTCGGCAAGGAGTTGCACCGCGAGACCAGGATCGCGCTGTTCGAGCAGGCCACCGACACCCGTCCGGACGAGCTCAAGGCCCAGGGGGTGCGGCCCCGCGTCTGGTTCGGCGAGCGCTGGATCACCAGTGTCTTCGACCTGTTCGAGGAGAACGTCCGCTACTTCCCCGCGCTGTTGCCGCTCTGCGAGGACGAGGATCCCAGGGACGTCCTCGACCAGGGCCGCATCCCCCAACTGCCCGAGCTGACCCTGCACAACGGCACGATCTACCGCTGGAACCGGCCGGTGTACGCGGTGGCCGACGGCGCCCCGCACCTGCGCGTGGAGAACCGGGTGCTGCCCGCCGGGCCGACCGTGGTCGACATCGCGGCCAACGCCGCCTTCTATTACGGACTGATGCGCGTGCTGCCGTACGCCGAGCGGCCGATCTGGAGCCAGATGTCGTTCGCCGCCGCCGAGGAGAACCTGGCCGCCGCCGCCCGGTACGGCATTGACTCCCGCCTTTACTGGCCTGGAGTGGGTGAGGTGTCCGCCGCCGAGCTGGTCCTGCGCCGGCTGCTGCCGATGGCCCGCGAGGGGCTCGCCCTGTGGGATGTGGACGGGGCCGTCGCCGACCGGCTGCTCGGTGTCATCGAGGGGCGCTGCCTGACCGGGCGTACCGGTGCGACCTGGCAGGTGGACAAGGTTCGGGCGATCGGCGGAGACCGGCATGAGGCGCTCCGCGTGATGACATTGGAGTACATCGGGCGTATGCATGAGAATGAACCGGTTCACACCTGGGAAGTGTGAGTCTGTGACACGCGTCTTGACTGCTCTCCTGGTAGCGCTGGGGCCCCTGGCACTCGTGTCGTCGGGGTGTGGCTCCTTGCCTCCCATGCCCGCGCCCGTGCCGGCGGAGCCTCCCCCCAAGGTCGACTCGTTCGCGGACGACATGCGGGACGCCAGGGAGCTGACCGAGGCGTTCTGGACGAAGCAGTTCGCCAAGTTCGGCTGGACCTACCAGCCCATCAACGACTTCATCGCCTATTCGGGTGACTCCGGGCCGAGCTGCTCAGGTCACCGGGCCGCGCCCAAGAACGCGTTCTACTGTCGGCAGGGCCACTTCATCGCCTACGACCACGAGTGGATGGAAGGACTCTGGAAGGAGATGGGGGACGGCTCCGTCTATGTGATCATCCCGCACGAGCTCGGGCATGCCGTGCAGGCCCAGCTGCGCGCCGACTTCCGGCACAACATCCAGGCCGAGCTGCAGGCCGACTGCTACGGAGGCGCCACCCTGGCGTCGCTGATCAACTCCGGGGCGCTGAACGTCGAGGAGGGCGACGGCCGTGAGCTGCTGCTGAGCCTGGAGGCCGCCGGCGATCCCACCGACGACTGGCTGAACCCCTCCGCCCACGGCACGGCCAAGCAGCGCCAGCGGTCGTTCGCCGTCGGTTACAACGAGGGCGTCGAGTCCTGCTGAGAGTCCCGCCGCGCCGCGATGACCATCCGCGATGACCACCCAGGATGACCACCTGGGATGTAGCCGAGGGTCAACCCAGAGGATGATGCGACTGATCATGACCTCGTCGTAGCGTTGGCGCATGCCTTTGGAGGAGACCGGCTGGCTGCGCGGGGGCGCTTGCAGATCCAGCGATCCTGAGCTCTTCTTCCCGCTCGCCCCCTCTCCCGCGCAGGAGCAGCGGGCCAAAGCGGTCTGCGCGACCTGCGCGGTCGTCGACGAGTGCCGGTCCTACGCACTGAGGGCGGGCGAGTCCGAGGGCATCTGGGGCGGCCTCACCCCGCAGGAGCGGCGCCGCACCCGCTTCCCCGCGGGCTGGCGCAGCCCGGCCGCGACGTAGCCTGCGAGGGTGCTGCTTCCCTCGATCGCCGTGCTCGCCGTCGCCAACCTCCTGAACAACAGGGTCGCGCCGAGGCTCGCCCCGCTCACGTCCGCCGCCGCCACGGCCGCGCTGGTGGCCATGGCGCGCGGCTCGGGGCTGTCCTGGCGGGAGCTCGGGTTCGAGCGTCCTCGGCGCGGCGCCCTCACCGGTGGCGCCCTCGCCCTGGGGGTGGTCGGCGTCTACACGGCCGGGGTGGCGACGGCGCGCACCCGTCCCCTCTTCCACGACGACCGCGCGCTCTCCCTGTCCCGGTCGCGCGCCCTGGAGGAGGCCCTGCTCCAGGTGCCGGTGGGCACGGTCCTGCTGGAGGAGGTCGGTTTCCGGGGCGTCCTGTACGGCCTGCTTCGCCGTACACACGGGGCCGGCGCCGCGACGGCGGTGTCATCGGCGCTGTTCGGGCTCTGGCACATCCTGCCCGCGATCGACATGGCCCGGGCCAACCCCGCGCTGGGCGCCCTCACGGCCGGGGAGTCGCCGGGGCGTCTCGACACCGCCCGGGTGGTGGCGGGCAGCGTGGTGTCGACGGGCGCGGCGGGGGTGCTCTTCTGCGAGCTCCGCCGGCGTGCCGGGCTGCTCGCGCCGTCGATGCTGCACGTGTCCACCAACTCGCTGGGCTACCTCTTCGCCCGCCTCGCCGCGAAGCGCGGATGAAGGACGTCTCCCGGGGGATGAAGATCCTCCACCGGAGCCGTGGGCTGCGCGAAAAGGCCTGAGGCGCCCGGCTCCGGTGCTCTAAGGTCTCCCTCACGCCTTTCCGTGATCGACCGGACGCGGTGAGTGCGTATATCAAGATCGCTATCAGTGATATGCGCCCGGAGGTACGGAGGTGGTGTCCCATCGAATCGAAGGCAGGGGACCGCTCTCTTCGGGGAGCGGGGGAATGCCGAGCGGGAAGGCACGGGTGGGAGATCATCGCCCTGGAGGTCATGCCGGACCACGTGCACCTGTTCGTCAAACCCCGGCCGAAGGACTCCCCGTCGTACGTGGCGAACCAGTTCAAGGGGTTCACCTCACATCACCTGCGCGCGGAGCTCGCGCATCTGCGGTCGCAGTTGCCAACGCTGTGGTCGCGGTCGTACTTCGTCGCGTCCGTGGGCGCGGTCAGCGCGGCGACGGTCCAGCAGTACATCGAGACCCAGTACGAGCGCGTTCCCATGAGCGGGGGCCGGGGTGCGTAGGTCGTTCAAGTTCCTGTTGCGCCCGACCCGGCATCAGCAGATCGCGTTGACGGCGATGCTGGGCGATCATCGGGCGTTGTACAACGCCGCGTTGGAGGAGCGCAGGGAAGCCTGGCGGCGCTCCGGCGTAAGTATCCGGTACGGGGACCAGTCCGCGCAGCTCAAAGAGATCCGCAATTGCGACCCCGGGGGGCAGGGCCGCTGGTCGTTCACCAGCCAGCAGCAGACCCTGCGCCGGTTGGACAAGGCGTTCCAGGCGTTCTTCCGCCGGGTCAAGAACGGCCAGACACCTGGCTACCCGCGGTTCAAAGGACGCGGCTGGTTCGACACCGTCACACTGGTCGAAGGTGACGGCGCGCGGTGGGACTCCCAGCCGCACCACCCGAGCGCGACCTACGTCCGCGTTCAGGGGGCCGGGCACGTGCGGGTGCACCAGCACCGGCCGATCGCCGGGCGGGTCAAACAGGTCGAGATCAAACGCGAGGGGTCGCGCTGGTATGTGATCTGCTCGTGTGACGACGTCCCCGCCGCTGCGCTGCCCGCGACCGGCCGCGAGGTCGGCGTGGACGTCGGGGTGGCGCACTTCGCCACGCTCAGCGAGCCGATCGACGCCGTCACCGACGCGGGTGGGCACATCCCCAACCCCCGGTATCGGCGCACGGCCGAAGAACGGCTGATCCGTGCGCAGCAGGCGTACACGCGGACCCGACGCGGATCGGCAGGCCGCCGCAAGGCGGCACGGCGGATCGGGTCCGTACACCGGAAGATCGCCCGCCAGCGGACCGATCACGCGCACAAGACCGCCCTCGCGCTGGTTCGCAGCGCCGACGTCATCGTGATCGAGGACCTGAAGGTCGCGAACATGGTCAAGGCCCCCGCGCCGAAACCGGACCCCAGCCACGCGGGCGCGTTCCTGCCGAACGGGGCGAGCGCGAAGGCCGGGCTGAACAAGAGCATTCTGGACGCGGGTTGGGGGTTGTTCCTCGCGATCCTCACACACAAGGCTGAAAGCGCCGGTCGAGACGTGATCGCGGTGAACCCCCGCAACACCTCCCGCACCTGCCCCGTACCTGAGTGCGGGCACGTGTCGGCGGAGAACCGCAAAACCCAAGCCGACTTCGTCTGTGTCGCATGCGGACACACTGCCAACGCGGACGTGGCCGGGGCGAGCAACATCAAGAGGGCCGGGCTGGTCCTCCGCGACGCCCGCGCGGCGTAGCGAGAAGCCGCCCCGTTTCACGGGGTGGAGGAGTCACGCGTACGGTCATCGACATCGACACGGAGCTCTTGGAAGCCGCCCAGGCGGAGCTTGGGACGAAGAACATGAAGGAGACGGTCCGCGCCGCCTTGGCGGAGGTGGCCGGCAGGGCGAAGAGACGGGAGGCGTTCGAGTACTGGACCACTCGGGACAACACCCAGCTCCTGGATCCGGAGATCCTCAAGCACGCGTGGTGACCGCGGGTGTGGTCTACCTGATCGACAGGAGCGCTCTGGCGCGCATGCCCAACCCCGTCGTCGGGTGGGTGCTGGAGCCGCTGCTGCTGGACAGGATGCCGTCTGCACGGTCACGCAGCTCGAGGTCCTCGTCAGCGCCCGTGACCTCGCCGGTTACGAGCGCGACGCCTGGCATCTCCGCGAGGATTTCCGCCACCTCGCCATCGATGCCGACGTGCAGGCGCGGGCGCTCGATGTGCAGGACCTGCTCGTCCGCAAGTCACGGCACGGGTGTGTGGGTCCCCGCGACCTGCTGATCGCGGCCTGTGCCGAGGTGCACGGGGCGACGCTTCTGCACTACGACCGTGACTTCGACCTCATCTCCAAGGTCACCGGGCAGGCGTCGCTCTGGGTGGTGCCACCCGGCTCCGTGCCGTAGGCGATAGGCGCGCGGCGGGAGGTGCCCCGCCGCGCGCCGGCTCGTGCTCCTGGACGCGAGGATCAGGCGGTCGGTACGACCTGGAAGCCCTCCGCGTAGCGGCCCTCGCCGAGACCGCCCTGTTCGGCCCAGGCGGCGGAGCGGGTCCTGACGAAGTCGGCGAAGCCCTCGATGTGCGACACCTGGCTGACGTGCGACCGCAGCGCCGCGATCTTGCGGTCGATGGACGTGGTGATGTCCACCCAGTGGTTGGGCGTCGAACCGCCCATGAGCCAGACCTCGCGCGCCTTCCACGCCTCCAGACCCTCGTCGCGGAGCAGTTCGGGGAAGGCGTAGGGGTTGCGGGCGTCCGGGTAGACCGCGTCGAGCGCGGAGCCGCCGACCGCTCGGTGGTCGGGATGGCTGGGGCCGATGAACTGGTAGTTGCGGTCGGGGTGGTGGGTGATCACCAGGTCGGGCCGAACCTGGCGGATGACCCGGGAGATGTCGCGGCGCAGCTCCAGTGAGGGCACCACGGTGCCGTCGGGGTAGCCGAGGAAGCGCAGGTCCGTGACCCCCACGACCTTGGCGGCGGCCGTCTGCTCGGTCCTGCGCAGCTGGGCCATGCCTGAGTTGTCCAGAGTGCGCTCGTTGCCGCCCGCGTCGCCGTCCGTGACCAGGAGGTAGGTCACCTCGACCCCTCTGTCGCCGAACAGCGCGATCGTCCCCGCCGCCCCGAAATCGACGTCATCGGGATGCGCGGCGACGACCAGTACGCGGTGGATCTCGCCTTCGGCCAGCATGCTCTCCCCTTCCAAGCTCCTGCCGGAGTCAACCCGGTTCCCGGGGTGGGCATTCCGGGCGCCGATTGTCGGTGGGGCGACTTAACCTAGGTGGGTGCCCACCCATGTCTCTGTAGACCACCCCTTGCTCGACGGCCTCAACCCACAGCAGCGCGAGGCCGTGATCCACCACGGCAGTCCGCTGCTGATCGTGGCGGGGGCAGGCTCGGGAAAGACGCGGGTGCTCACCCACCGCATCGCCTACCTGCTGGCCGAGCGCGAGGTGCACCCGGGCGAGATCCTCGCGATCACCTTCACCAACAAGGCCGCCCGGGAGATGAAGGAGCGCATCGACAAGCTGGTCGGCCCGCGCTCCAAGGTCATGTGGGTGATGACCTTCCACAGCGCCTGCATGCGCATCCTGCGCCGCGAGGCCAAGCGGCTCGGCTTCCCCTCCAGTTTCTCCATCTACGACCAGGCCGACTCGCAGCGGCTCATGGCGATGGTCTGCCGGGAGATGGACCTCGATCCCAAGCGCTATCCGCCGAGGTCGTTCTCCGCCCAGGTCAGCAACTTCAAGAACGAGCTGATCGACTACGAGACCGCGATGGACAGGGCGGGGTCCCATCTGGAGCGCACCCTGGCCGAGGCGTACAAGAGCTACCAGCTCAAGCTCACCGAGGCCGGCGCGATGGACTTCGACGACATCATCATGAACACGGTGACGTTGTTCCAGCTGTTCCCCGAGGTGGCCGAGCACTACCGGATGCGGTTCCGGCACGTCATGGTCGACGAGTACCAAGACACCAACCACGCCCAGTACATCCTGATCAGGGAGCTGGTGGGCCGTCCCGAGCTGCGCACCTCCGACGGCGAGCTGGTCCGGTCGGGCGCCGACCAGTCCGAGCTGTGCGTGGTCGGCGACGCCGACCAGTCGATCTACGCCTTCCGGGGCGCGACGATCCGCAACATCCTGGAGTTCGAGCGCGACTACCCCGACGCGCGCACGATCCTGCTGGAGCAGAATTACCGCTCCACCCAGAACATCCTGGCCGCCGCCAACGCGGTCATCTCCCGCAACGAGTCGCGCAAGCCGAAGAACCTCTGGTCCGACCAGGGCGACGGCCCCAAGATCGTCGGATACGTCGCCGACAACGAGCACGACGAGGCCATGTTCGTCGCGCAGGAGGTCGACCGGCTGAGCGACGAGGAGGGCGTCAAGGCGGGCGACGTGGCCGTCTTCTACCGCACCAACGCGGCCTCCCGGGTGTTCGAGGAGATCTTCATCCGCACTGGCCTGCCCTACAAGGTGGTCGGGGGCGTGCGCTTCTACGAGCGCAAGGAGGTCAAGGACCTGCTGGCCTACCTGCGGATGCTGGCCAACCCCCTCGACGTGGTGTCGCTCCGGCGCATCCTCAACGTGCCCAAGCGCGGCATCGGCGACCGGGCCGAGGCGATGGTCGAGGCGTTCGCGAGCCGCGAGCGCATCCCGTTCTGGGAGGCCCTGCGCAGGGCCGACGAGGCGCCGGGCATGGCGACCCGTTCGCTCAACGCGATCAGGGAGTTCGTCGCGCTGGTCGAGGAGCTGATCGCCAAGGGCTCGGGCATGCCCCCGTCGGCGCTGGCCGAGGAGGTGCTGGTCGCCACCGGCTACCGCGCCGAGCTGGAGGCGTCCGAGGACCCGCAGGACGAGTCGCGGCTGGAAAACCTCAACGAGCTCATCTCGGTGGCCTCGGAGTTCGAGGAGGCCAATCCCGAGGGCACGCTGGTCGAGTTCCTGGAGCAGGTGTCGCTGGTGGCCGACGCCGACCAGATCCCCGACGCCGACGGCGGCCAGGGAGTGGTCACGCTGATGACCCTGCACACCGCCAAGGGCCTGGAGTTCCCGGTCGTCTTCCTGACGGCCATGGAGGACGGCGTCTTCCCCCACGTCCGCTCGCTCGGTGAGCCCAAGGAGCTGGAGGAGGAGCGCCGGCTGGCCTACGTCGGCATCACCAGGGCCCAGAAGCGCCTCTACCTGACCAGGGCCGCGGTGCGGAGCTCGTGGGGTTCGCCGTCGTTCAATCCGGCCTCGCGGTTCGTGAGCGAGGTGCCGGGCAAGCTGATCGACTGGCGTACCGACCCGGAGAAGTCCGCGTGGAGCGCGGCCACCCGGCGCGAGCCCGCGCCCAGGGCGGCGGCCAAGAAGGGCTCGCGCGAGATCCCGGCGCTGTCGCCGGGCGACCGGGTCTCCCACGATGCGTTCGGCCTTGGGACCGTGGTGTCCGTCGACGGGATGGCCGAGAAGACCAAGGTCAAGATCGATTTCGGCACCGGCGGCGAGAAGACGTTGCTGCTCGCGTACGCCCCGCTGGAGAAGCTCTGACGCTCTGACGCTCTGACGCTCTGGCCCTCTGACGCTCTGGCCGGAGGCGGTCGGGCTCCCCGGCCGGAGCGTCGGAGCGTCAGCCCGTTCGGTCCGTCAGCGCGCGGTGGTCGCCAGCGCGCTGCCCTTCTTCCACTGGGTCCAGTTCAGCTGCCAGTAGCTCCAGCCGTTGCGCCAGTCGAGCTTGCGCTTGGTGCCGGTGATCTTGACCACGTCACCGCGCTGGGCGATCGTGTAGAACCACTTGGCCCCTTCGGGGGTGGCGCGCACGCAGCCGTGGCTCTGGTTGGAGCGGCCGAGGAAGTGGTAGTAGCCGGCGCTCTGGTGGACGTACTCGCCGCTGGCGGAGATGCGTACGGCCCACGGGATCTCCTCCTTGTAGTAGCGCGGGTCCTTGGGGTCGGTGACGCCCAGCCAGGAGGACGTCATGGTCTCCACGGCCTTCTTGCCCATCGTGAGGTGCACACCGCTGGTCGTCAGATAGACGTCGACCCCGTTGCGCATCATGCCGCCCTTGCCGGCGCTGATCGGGATCTTCTTGGCCAGCTTGCCGTCGCGGTAGACCTTCATCACGTGCCTGCGGGTGTCGACCAGCGAGATGTTGGCGGTGCCGACGGCGAACCTCCGGCTGACGTCCTTGGCGCGCTCGTTGCCCGGGAGCTCGCTCAGGCGGGCCGTGAAGAGCACCTTCTGGTGCGGCTTCCAGTAGGTCTTGGTCCGGTAGATGACCTGGCGCGGGGAGACCCAGCGCCAGGCCCCGTCGACCGGTTTGTCGGCCTCGACCTGCAGCACGGCCTCGACCGCCACCTTGTCCTTGACGGTTCTGAGGTCACGGTCGAACGTGACGATGATCGGGAAGCCGACGCCCACCTTCTCCGTCTTCTCGCCCATCGGGGTGATGTCGGCGATCCCAATTTTGATCTTCTTCTGGCTGGCCTTCTGGGCCGTTCCGGCGGCCTGGGCCTCCGCGGTCCTCGTCGCCGGGGTGCTCACGGCGCGAGCCGGTTCGGCTTGCGGGGCGGGCGCGGGCGTGCCTTCCGCCGTGCAGGCCGCCATCGAGAGCAGGGCGACCATGGCCAGCATGCGGGGGAGGGGTTTCACGGGTTGTACTCCAGAGCTATGTGCTTCGCAAGATGCGTCACATAGGTAGACAAACGAAACACCCGTTACGACGACCGGAATGAGTAACAATCGAATAACAGGTTCGCTTTTGGGCGTATCTCCGCCCCCGGCGGCTGTGAGAGTGCCGATCTCGGGTGGGCGGGATCCTCCGGGAGCGCGGTCGCGTCGGGACGTCTCGATGCCTCGGTGATCCTCGGTGATCCTCGGCGACCCGCTGACCGGGCGGCCTGAATTCGCGGGGCAGGCGGAGGTCCGCGACGGCGACATAAACTGCGGGATACTTGTGGACAAGACGTTCGCCGTACACCGCTATTTCGTGGCGGGCATTCATCGCGCGGCGCTGATCGTGGTCCCCGAATAGGGGGCGCTATTACCCGCGAACGTGGCCGAGAGTTTTAGGATGTGCCGGCACCTGCCGCGCGACGGATGCCGGCGGATGATTTTCAGCTTTTCGGCGTCGATTTACCGCGCGAGTAACCGTTCACACCAAGTCGGCGGGCACTGGAGATCGGCTCAGGTCACGCGCCGAGTCACGATCGGCCCCGGCGCTCGAAATCCTCCACGCCGGCGCCTCCGGGCAGGCGGGTCTGAAAGTCCAGCACTCCGACCCAGGTGGGGCGGACGGCGATGCGGGCCATCCTCATCCCCGGGTGGTCCACGGCCGCCACATTGGCCGCGCCCTGCTCCGCGCCGGCGTACCGGTGCTGGGCCAGGGCGTACTCCGGCACGATTCCCTCGACATCGGTGACCGACGCCCGCCCTCGGATGAGGAGCACCTCAGGCGGCGTCGAGGCGGCGTCGATGGTGATGGCGACGTCGGGCTTGGCCCGCAGAGCGGCGATCTTGCGCGCTCCCGCGAATGTGGACATGACGACGTCGTCGCCCGTCCAGTGGAACAACATCGGGAACACGCGCGGTGTGCCGTCCGCCGCCACGTACGCCAGCCGTGCCAGTTCGGTCGAGTCGAGCAGGCGCCGCGCCACATCGCTGTCCAGCAGCCGGACGTCGCCTTGCGGCAGCGTCATCACAGCTTCGCGATGGTCGATCGTCATCGTGTGCGCTCCTCAGTATGGTCGACCGCGCTCGTTCGTGGTCATCCCCCGTTGAGACGGGTGAGGCCGCTGAAAGGGGTCGCCGTCCGAGGGCAGCACCAGCGGCAGTCCGAACGCGGCCAGCAGGTGCGGCTCGAAGACGGTGATCTCGGTGATCCGCCCGTCCGTGATTTCCAGCACGTTGAGCACTTGGGCCCGGTAGCCGGAGTCTCCGGGCAGCCGGACGTATCCCGCCACCGCCGGCTGCCGGTTCGCCCGGGTGAGCACACTCCGCCAGCGCGCTCGGTGCAGCGGTGACCCGGGCCCGAAGGCATGTGCGGCGAAGGCCTCGACCGCGTCACGACCAGCGATCCGGTACGGAAGCGGAGGCATGGTCATGCGTACGTCGTCGCTCAGCAACTTCGCGAGGGCGGCGGCGTCGGTTCTCTCGTGGGCGTCCATGAAACGCCGCAGCAATGCGTGCTCTCGCGCGGTCGGAGTCGTTGACGGCGCCCAGTCGAGCCGCCGTTCCGGAAGGTGGGTCTTCAGCGTCGATCGCGCCCGTTGCAGAGCGCTCTTGACCGAGTCGACGCTGGCGTCGAGCTGCGCGGCGGTCTCCTTGGCGGACCAGCCGAGGACGTCTCGAATGATCAGCACGGCTCGCTGCCTGGGAGGCAGATGCTGGATGGCGGCGAGGAACGCCAGCTCGATGGTCTCCTTGCCCACCACGGCCGCGTCCGGCTCCGCGCCTTCGGGCGCGACCGGCTCCAGCCATCGGTCAGGGTACGGCTGCAGCCATCGGATCTCGGCGGGCGACGAGCCCGGGTGCGGCCCCTGCTCCTGTCCTGCCTCAGATGGGCGCGGACGGCGGGGATTGCGGTCGAGGAAGTCGAGGCACGCGTTCGTCGCGATCCGATAGAGCCAGGTGCGGAAGCTGGAACGGCCCTGGAAGGTCTGGCGTCCGCGCCACGCCCGCAGGAACGTCTCCTGCGCCAGATCTTCGGACTCCTCGAAGGAGCCGAGCATCCGGTAACAGTGCACCCGCACTTCCCGCCGGTGCCGCTCGACCAGCCCGGTGAACGCGCTCTCGTCGCCCGAAAGAGCTGCGGCGACCAGCGCGCTCTCTTCGGCTACCGCCTCAGCCATGGTCCGTCCCCGATCGCATCCGCCCCACGCTTGCTCCATAAGGGACGGATGCGGAGGGCGGAAAGTGTCACTCCGTTTCGGCGGGCGTCTGCCTGGCGCACCCGGGAGGGCAGGTGCGGCGGAGTTCGCGCTCCGGGCCACTCGTGCCGACTGGAGGATCGTGAGCCGGCCTTCAGGCGGGTCGTGCCTTGTCTCCGGCTTGGAGATCACCGGGTTGGCGTTTGGGGAGCTGTGAGGTCGTAGGTGAGGAGCAGTGCACCAGAGGCGAACCGGCGCGTGTCGGTGAGCCGGAGATCCGCCGTCGGATACGTACCGTCGAACAGTCGCGTCCCGCCGCCGAGCAGGACGGGATTGACCATGAGCCGTAGCTGGTCCAGAACGCCGAGACGGATGGCGGAGGTGGCGGCCTGACCGCCGGCGAAGAGCGCGAGGTCGCGTCCGCCCTGGCGCTTGAGGTCGCCGAGGGCGGCGGCCGGATCGTCGCCGAGCAGGTGGGAGTTGTGCCACTCCGCGTGTTGCGCGGTGCGGGACAGGACGTACTTCGGCAGTTCGTGCATCCGACGTCGCTGCGTGGCGGAGACTTCGTTCCCGGCCGTAGGCCAGTACGCGGCCAGTTGCTCGAAGGCCGTGCGGCCGAAGACCATCCCGTCAATGGACTCCAGCAGGGTGTTGATGTGGCGCTCGAACTCCTCGTCGGCGAATCGCCAGTCGATGTCACCAGCCGGGGTGGTGATGTAGCCGTCGAGCGACACGTTGATGTGCAGGAACAGGCGTCTCACAGGGATCTCCTCGAAGTGGCCGACGACTTTTTGGTCGGATGACCAAAAAGTCATGCCCCGGACAGTACACTTCTTGAACGAGATGTCAAAAAGTTGTACGATGCGGTCATGCCACGAACCGGCCGGCCGCGCTCCTTCGACGAAGACCAGGTCGTTCAGGGAGCGCTGGAGATCTTCTGGCGACGCGGCTTCGCGGCAACGTCGCTGCGCGACCTCAAGCACGAGCTCGGCGTGCTGCCGGGCAGCCTGTACGCCGCTTACGGCGACAAACATGCGCTCTTCCTGCGGGCGCTTGAGCGTTACGCAGACGCCGCCCGGGAGCAGGCGACCGAGATCGCCGCCGAGGGGCCCGTCCTGCCGCGTGTCCGCGAGCTGCTTCTGAGTGTCCTCGAGGCCGCGCAGGCCACACCCGGCCGTGGATGCATGCTCGGCAACACCGCGGCCGAGCTGCTACCGGAGGACCACGTGGCGGGCCGTCTGGTCCGCGGCGGCTTCGCCGCACTGGAAACCGGCCTGGAGTCGGCCCTCGACGCCGCGCAGCGGTCCGGCGAGGTCGGCCCTGACATCGACTGCGCGGCTCACGCGCGCTTGCTGCTCACCCTCATGCAGGGACTCCATGTCGTCGCCCGCGCCGAAGCGGATCCCCGTCGCCTGGCCGACGCCATCGATGCCGCCCTCGCTCCGCTGGCCGTCCAGCACGAGAGTGGACCCCGGCCTGTGGACCCGTCTCCTCCAACGACCACTGGCCTTCGAGACCGCCATCTGGCTGAACGGGATGATCGGCAGACCGTAGGCGATCGTTGATCGCCTACGACCGCTGACCATCCCGACCAGCGCAGAAAACCTGATCGACCGACTAGTGCGCGATGGAGCCCAGCGGGAGGGTCAGGCTGTCCGGGATCTTCTGGCCGTCCTCAAGGTTGGTCGTCACCTCGTCGGTGTTCGGCGCCTTGATCGAGACCTTGCTGCCCCAGCCGGTGAAGCGGGTGTCGACGCTGAGGATCAGGCCCTTGGGCGCGTCGGACGCCAGGGCGGTCCCCGGGAAGGTGGAGACCAGCCGCGTGGGCAGCCCCCTGGCGTCCAGGGTGATCCGCCAGGAGATGACGCTCTTCAGCGTCTTGGCCTTCGGCTTGTTGAGCCACTGCGCGGCGCGGAAGGACGTGGAGACCTCGCGCAGGTCACGCACGGTGATCTTGCCGGCGTAGCCGCCCGCCGCGGGCTTGGCCCCCTTGAGTAGGGTCTTGAGCGTGGCGAGCTCGGTGATGTTCAGCGGCTGGCCGTAGACGTCGGTCACGCCGCCGATCGTGGTGCCGGGCACCTTGAGCCACGTCGAGCCGTCGGGCACCAGGGTGCTCCACAGCCCGCCGGACAGGTAGGTCGACTTGCCCACCTTGATCGCGCGCTCGGGCGTGGTGAGTGCCTTGACGAAGTCCGAGTCGGCCTCGTCGCCGAAGTCGCTCGCCTTGAAGGCGAACTTGCCGGTGATGTCGGAGGACTTCACACCCGACTTGCCGAACTCGTACGTCCCCGTCCGGCGGGCGACGATGTCGCGGACGCCGCCACTGGAAATGGTGGCGCGGTCGACGAACTTCACTCCGTGGCCGGCCACGAACTGCTTCTTGACGGCGGCGACCGGATTCTTCGGAGCCGCCTGGGCGGGCGCGGCCGTGACGAGTGCCGCGGCCGACGCCAGGGCCAGGCCGGTGATGATTCGCTTCATATGGATCCCCTTCGATTCACAATTAGGCGCCGGGGAATTCTGTCAACTCAAGATCACGGCGATATCTCAAAGCGTGGAATATCGCGAAGGAATCGTGTGGATTTTTTGTGCAGAAGGGCCCGACGGTCACCGTCGGGCCCTGTGTCATGACGATAAGCGACCGGAATTGGATTACTCGGTGTTTCCGTCGTCGCCGGGCGGCACGCTGACGTAGTCGCGGTCGATCGGCGACGGAGGCGCGAACGATCTGTCGTTCACTTCCTTGATGTCGGCCACCTGGTCCGCCGGGGGAGCGGTGATGTTCACCGGAGTGCCCCAGTCGCTGTAGCGGGTCTCGGTCTCTCCCCTCATCGAGATCTTCTTGGTGACGGGCATCGTCCACGAGACCGCCACCCGCTTGACCAGCTTCCGCGCGTCGAGCGTGATCCGCCACGACACGACGGTCCTGGCCGCCGCGCCCTCGGGGGCCCGGCCGCCCTGCTCGCGGAACGAAGGGGAGATCTTGTACAGCTGCGCGAACGTCGTCGAGCCGCGGTACTGGTCGCCCCGCCGGCCGCCGGCCGTGGCCAGCAGGTGCCTGAGCGTCGCCGGCTCGAACACGTTGATCAGTTGGTCGCCGTACGCGGCGGAGTAGGGGTGGCCCGGCATGCCGATCCAGGACTTGCCGTCGGGCAGCAGGTCCGAGAGCAGCCCTCCGTTGAGGTAGAGCCGCTTGCCCTTGCTGATCAGGTAGAGCCGTTCGGTCAGGAGGTCGAGCGAGTCGGCCACGTCCTCGTTCTTCGCGGCGGACTCCTTCAACTCCTTGCGGAGCTTGGCGGTGAGCACCGGGGTGCGGGTGTTCTCCACGGCCGCCACGCCCTTGGCGCCGAACCCGATCACGCCCTGCCGGACGGACCCGATGTACTCGTCGCGCCCGATCCAGGTGCGGGTCTTCTCGGTGAGCCGCACACCCTGCCCGGCGACGAACTGCTTGCTCAGCGCTCCGGCCGGATCCGTCGGCTTGACCTGCGCGTACGCGGGGGCGCCCACGGTCAGGGCGGAAACGGCCAGCGCTCCGGCGATCCATCGCCTCATGAGGTGCCGCCTTTCTCCAGATGTAGCCCGCTATGGTGGCGAAGTAAGATCACCGTCACATCACGGGATAACCGAGACCCGATGACCTGGGCAGGTCAAGCTTGGGGCTAGGCTTCACTGGCGGAATCGCCCGGCACGCACGGGGTGCCCCGGGCCGTCGAACATCAGTCGGACAAGCAAGGACGGACCCTCGTGGACCTGTTCGAACATCAGGCGAAGGAGCTCTTCGCTGACTACGGCATCCCGGTGCCACGCGGCATCGTCGCCCACACTGTGGACGAAGCACGGGCGGCGGCCGAGCAACTGACCGGCCGCGTCGTCGTCAAGGCCCAGGTCAAGACCGGCGGCCGAGGCAAGGCCGGCGGCGTCAAAGTGGCCGACGACGCCCAGGACGCGGTCGAGAAGGCCAAGGCCATCCTCGGCATGGACATCAAGGGCCACACGGTCCACAAGGTGCTCGTGGAGGAGGCCAGCGCGATCGCGGAGGAGTATTACTTCTCCTTCCTGCTCGACCGCGCGAACCGTACCTTCCTCGCGATCTGTTCCGCCGCCGGCGGCATGGACATCGAGGAGGTCGCGCACAGCGCCCCCGAGAAGGTCGCCAAGGTGCCGGTCTCGGCGCTGACCGGCATCGACCGCGAGCGGGCGCGCGAGATCGCGGTGGCCGGCGGGCTGCCCGAGCAGGCGCTCGACGGCGCCGCCGAGCTGATCGAGAAGCTCTGGTGCTGCTTCGTCGACGAGGACGCCACGCTGGTCGAGGTCAACCCGATGATCCTGTCGGCCGACGGCCAGGTGAAGGCCCTCGACGGCAAGGTCACGCTCGACGACAACGCGGTCTTCCGCCAGCCCGACCACGAGTCCTACGCCGACAAGTCGGCCGAGGACCCTCTGGAGGCCGCGGCCAAGGCCAAGGACCTCAACTACGTCAAGCTCGACGGCGACGTGGGCATCATCGGCAACGGCGCGGGCCTGGTCATGTCCACGCTCGACGTGGTCGCCTACGCGGGCGAGGCCTTCCCCGGCAAGCCCGCGCCGGCCAACTTCCTCGACATCGGCGGCGGAGCGTCGGCCGAGGTCATGGCAGCCGGCCTGGAGATCATCCTGTCCGACCCGTCGGTCAAGTCGATCTTCGTGAACGTCTTCGGCGGCATCACCTCCTGCGACGCCGTGGCCAACGGCATCGTGGCGGCCTTCAAGCTCCTCGAGAGCCGCGGCGAGGCCGTGACCCACCCGCTGGTGGTGCGCCTCGACGGCAACAACGCCCAGCTCGGGCGACAGATCCTGGCCGACGCCGCACTCCCGCGGGTCGAGCTGGTAGACACGATGGACGACGCCGCCAAGCGGGTCGCCGAGCTCGCTTCGGTAGGTGCGTGACACATGGCTATCTGGCTGACCGAGAACAGCAAGATCATCGTTCAGGGCATGACCGGCGGCGAGGGCACCAAGCACACCCGCCGCATGCTCGCCTCCGGCGCCCGCGTCGTCGGCGGGGTCAACGCCCGCAAGGCGGGCACCACGCACGAGGGCCTGCCGGTGTTCGGCACGGTCAAGGAGGCCATGGAGCAGACCGGCGCCGACGTGTCGGTCGCCTTCGTGCCCCCGGCCTTCACCAAGGACGCCGTCAAGGAGGCCATCGACGCGGAGATCCCGCTCTGCGTGGTCATCACCGAGGGCGTCCCGGTCCACGACTCCACCGAGTTCTGGGCCTACGCGGTGGCCAAGGGCAACAAGACCCGCATCATCGGCCCCAACTGCCCCGGCATCGCCTCTCCCGGCGCGTCCAACGCGGGCATCATCCCGGCCGACATCACCACCGCGGGCCGCATCGGCCTCGTCTCCAAGTCGGGCACGCTGACCTACCAGCTCATGTACGAGCTGCGCGACTACGGCTTCTCGACCGCCGTGGGCATCGGCGGCGACCCGGTGATCGGCACCACCCACATCGACGCCCTGCAGGCGTTCCAGGACGACCCCGGCACCGACGCGATCGTGATGATCGGTGAGATCGGCGGCGACGCCGAGGAGCGGGCCGCCGCCTACATCGAGCAGCACGTCACCAAGCCGGTGGTCGCCTACGTGGCGGGCTTCACCGCGCCCGAGGGCAAGACGATGGGCCACGCCGGCGCCATCGTCTCGGGCTCGGCCGGCACGGCCCAGGCCAAGAAGGAGGCCCTGGAGAAGGTCGGCGTACGCGTCGGCAAGACCCCCTCCGAGACCGCCCGTCTGATGCGCGAGATCATGCAGGCCCGCTGACCTGCCTTCCCGAAGGCCCCGCACCGCTCAGGTCGCGGGGCCTTCGGCACTTTCCTGGACGCCACAGCGTCAGACGGACACAAACCCGGTCCGGTGCGGCGCGTCAACCAAGCGATGGTCGGAAAAGATTGAGAAAATCGCCTACTGTGACGGCGATTCTGGACCAGCTGCGGACGACCCCCCGTTCCGTCCTCGGCAGGCTCCCCGGGGTCTCGCCCGACGACGACGAGTCGCGGCGGCCGCTGCCCGTCTCCGGGATGCTCGCCGCGGCCTGCACGCTGGGCGTCGGGCTGGCCATCCTCACCACGCTCACGCTGGTGGGCTGGATCGCCGCGCCCAGCGGGGCGCTGGGCGCGGGGCTGCCCGGGGTGTTCCGCACCGCCGCGCAGCTGTGGCTGGCCGCGCACCACGCCGGATTCGCGATCCCCGGCGGCCGGATCGGGCTGCTGCCGCTCGGCCTGATGCTGCTGCCCGCGCTGCTGCTCTACCGCGCCGCGCGATGGATGGCGCGTGACGCCGACCTGCGTCTGCGGCTGCCCGCGCGGCTGCCCAAGAACAGCCCGCGCGAGCAGGCCAGTGCCCGCCGCCGGGCGCAGTTCGTGCTGGTGATCCAGGCGGGGGTCTCGCTGGCCGCCCCCTACGCGCTGCTGGCCGGTCTGATCGCGCTCGTCGCCCGCAACGAGATCACCCAGCCGTTCATCGGCGAGGCGCTGTTCAGCCACTTCGCGCTGGCCTTCCTGGCGGGCGTGCTGGCCACCGCGCGCACGATCGGGCCGTGGCGGGCGATGCTGCGGCTGCTGCCCGAGCGGGTGCGCGCGCTGACCGTCGGCACCGCCGTCGCCACCGCGGTGATGCTCGCCGCCGGGCTCGTCCTGGTGCTGGTCGCCGTGGCGCTCAACTTCGGGCAGGTGCGCGAGCTGTCCGGCGTGCTGTCGCCCGGGCTCGTCGGCGGGCTGCTGCTCCTGCTGCTCCAGCTGCTCTACCTGCTCAACGTCGTCATCTGGGCGTTCTCCTACATCGCCGGGCCCGGGTTCGCGATCGGCACGGGCACGCTGGTCGCGCCCACGGGGGTGCATCTGGGCGCCGTGCCGACCCTGCCGTTGCTGGGCGCGCTTCCCGACAGCGGCACCGTGCCCGGCTGGATGATGGCGGTCGTCGCGGTGCCGTTCGCGGCCGGGATGGTGGCCGGCATCGTGGTCGCCCGGATCTCGCCGTCGCCGTCGTACGAGGCGGCGCCGTTGTGGGGCTTCCTCACCGGAGTCTCCAGCGGGCTCGTGGCGGGCGGGCTCGCCGCGCTGTCCGGCGGCCCCATCGGCGGCGGCCGGATGTCGGCCGTCGGCCCATCGCCGTGGGAGGTGGCCCTGTCCATCACGCTGGAGGTGGGCGTCGCGGCGGGCATCTCGGCCGGTGTGACCAACCTGCTGCTGCTCAACCGGCGGGCCCGGGCCCCGCTCGACAAGGCCGCGGTGCCCGTGCGCAAGGCTGGAGCCGCGATCGCCAGGGTGGCGAGCAAGGTGGGGCTGGCCGAGGCCGACGCCCGCCCGCTGCCGGGCCACTGGATGGACGCCACCGAGGCCGACACCCAGCCCATCCCGGTCATCCGCGACGACTGGCAGGACGAGCACGCCTCCGCCGAGGCCGAGACGCTCTCACAGGCGCGCCCGCGTCCCGCGGCGGCCCGGCCGGTCGCCGGCCAGCCGCGCAAGGACATCGTGGACGAGTCAGACGACCGCGGCGGTCACGTCATCTACCTCGACCCCTACGCCTGGGACCGCGACTGACAGGGTGCATGGCAGGGGGCCTGGCAGGTCAGGGCTGCACGGAGCCCAGGACGTCGAGCACGTCGGGCGGCAGCTTCTTCTGGGCCGCGTCCCTGAACTGGGTGAAGCAGTCGCCCTGCGAGGAGACCGTGCCCGCGCTCTTCATGCACTCCTGGTAGGCCGAGTATTCGTCCATCAGGTAGAGCTGCGTCGCGGTGGCCAGCGCGGAGAGTGTGAGAGCGATCGAGGACACCACGATGCTGCCGACGGCGACGCCCGCCGGCTTGCCCGCGCCCTTCAGCAGCGGGACGGCCCGCGCGCCCGCGATGATCGCGAACAACGCCATCACCAGACCGGCGAGCGGCAACATGAACGTCATCGCCAGCGCGGCGATGGACAACCAGATCGCGCGGCGGCTCGCTGCATCCGCGGGCTGCTGACCCGCCGGTGCCTGCACCGGTGTCGACACCTGACCTCCTCTGCGTGACCGGGCGAGAAGCCGATACGCTTGCAGCCCCACCCCGGTTTTCCCTTGGAGTGTCGCGTGTCAAAGGCTGGGCGGCTCGTCGTCCTCGTCTCCGGCTCTGGAACCAACCTACAGGCCCTGCTGGACGCTTCCGCCGACCCGTCCTATGGTGCCCGCGTGGTCGCCGTGGGCGCCGACCGGGAGGGGATCGAAGGTCTCGCCAGGGCCGCGCGAGCGGGTGTGCCGACTTTCGTCGAGAAACTGGGCGATCATCCGACGCGTGCCGACTGGGATCGGGCCATCGCGGCCAGGATCGCGTCGTACGAGCCCGATCTGGTGGTGTCGGCGGGGTTCATGAAGATCCTCGGCGCGCCGACGCTCGACGCCTTCCCCGTGCTCAACACCCACCCGGCGTTGCTGCCGTCCTTTCCCGGGGCCCATGGCGTGCGTGACGCGCTCGCCCACGGGGTCAAGGTGACGGGGTGCACGGTGATGCTGGCCGACGCCGGCGTCGACAGCGGGCCGATCGTCGCCCAGGAGGTCGTGAGGGTGCTGGCCGACGACGACGAGGCGGTTCTGCACGAGCGCATCAAGACCGTCGAGCGGCGTCTGCTCGTCGAGATCGTCGGCCGGATGGCCCGCGAGGGCTGGACGGTCAGCGGACGCACCGTCCGCATCGGCAACCAACCAGGAGGGGGATCCACGTGACTCGCATCGCCATCAGGCGCGCGTTGATCGCGGTGTACGACAAGTCAGGTCTCGAAGAGCTGGCCAGGGCGCTCGACGAGGCCGACGTGGAGATCGTGTCGACGGGCGGCACCGCCGCCGCGATCGCGTCCTACGGTGTCCCGGTGACCAAGGTCGAGCAGCTGACCGGGTTCCCCGAGTGCCTCGACGGCCGGGTCAAGACGCTGCACCCGCGCGTGCACGCGGGCCTGCTGGCCGACCTGTCCAAGCCGAGTCACGTGACCCAGCTCGAGGAGCTGGAGATCGACCCGTTCCAGCTGGTGGTGGTCAACCTCTACCCGTTCCAGGAGACGGTGGCCTCGGGGGCGTCCGACGCGGAGTGCGTCGAGCAGATCGACATCGGCGGGCCCGCGATGATCCGCGGCGCGGCCAAGAACCACAACGCCTGCGCGGTCGTCGTCGATCCCGGCCACTATGGCGACGTGCTGGCCGCGCTGCGCGACGGCGGGTTCACCCTGGCCGAGCGCAAGCGGCTGGCGGGCCTCGCCTACGCCCAGACCGCCGCCTACGACGTGGCGGTCGCGTCCTGGTTCGGCGGCGTCTACGCGTCCGAGGGCGACTGGCCGGGGTTCATGGGGGCCACCTGGCAGCTTTCGTCCACGCTGCGCTACGGCGAGAACCCGCACCAGGGCGCCGCGCTCTACAGCGCCGGCACGGGCGGGCTGGCCAATGCCGAGCAGTTGCACGGCAAGGAGATGTCCTACAACAACTACCTCGACGCCGACGCGGCCTGGCGCGCGGCGTGGGACCTCACCGGGCCCTGCGTGGCGATCATCAAGCACCAGAACCCCTGCGGCATCGCGGTGGGCGCCGACGTGGCCGAGGCGCACCGCAAGGCCCACGCCTGCGACCCGGTGTCGGCCTACGGCGGCGTGATCGCGGTCAACGGCGCGGTGACGGCGGAGCTGGCCGGGCAGATCGCCGAGGTGTTCACCGAGGTCGTGGTGGCTCCGTCGTACGAACCTGAGGCGCTGGACGTGCTGACCCGCAAGAAGAACCTCCGGCTCCTCGTCTGCCCGCAGGGCCCCGCGAACCCGGCGGAGTTCCGCCGGATCGACGGCGGGCTGCTGGTGCAGCAGACCGACCGGGTCGACGCGCCGGGCGACGCGCCCGAGCGGTGGGAGCTCAAGGCGGGCCCGGCGGCCTCGCCCGAGACGCTGGCCGACCTGGCCTTCGCCTGGCGGGCCTGCCGCTCGGTCAAGTCCAACGCCATCCTGCTGGCGGCGGACGGGGCGACCGTGGGCGTCGGGATGGGGCAGGTCAACCGGGTCGACTCGTGCCGGCTGGCGGTCACCCGCGCCGGTGAGCGCGCCGAGGGCTCGGTGGCGGCGTCCGACGCGTTCTTCCCGTTCGCCGACGGCCCGCAGGTGCTGATCGAGGCCGGGGTCAAGGCCATCGTGGAGCCGGGAGGGTCCGTACGTGACCAGGAGGTCATCGACGCGGCGGAGAAAGCGGGCATCACGCTCTACTTCACCGGGACACGCCACTTCTTCCACTGACGCCCCCTCGTTCCGCTGAGCGCTTCTTTCCGGCGAAGGCGGGTTCTTCCACCAAGTCGGGAGCGAACAGACGGCGGGTGAGGTTAACCTGTGGGCCTCGCCGTCTGTTTCTTCCCCCGGAGTCCCCTTATGGCGCTGTTTGACGCGATTCTGTACGCCTTCGTGAGCCTGAACGAGCTGTCCGCCAGCCCTTTCGTGCTGCTGGCTCTCGCCTTCGTCGGCGCCTACCTAGGCGGCCGGGTCGTCGAGGTCATCCCGTTCACGCGCAGGATCATCGAGCGGCGCGAGGCTCAGCCGGCCGAGCGCGAGTAGTCCCAGGCCAGCTTGGCGGCGCCCGCCAGCGCCGCCCGGACACCCAGCGTCGACCGCCGCACCCGCACCGCCCTGACGAACGCGAGCCCCGCCACCTCGTCCAGCGCCCGTGCCAGCGGCTCGAACAGCACCGGCCCGGCCGCCGAGACCCCGCCGCCGATGACGACGCTGGTCACCTCCGTGGCCGCCGCGGTCGAGGCGATCATCCCGGCGAGGGCCCTGGCTCCCCGCTCGAACGCCGCCACCGCGACGGGCTCTCCCGCCGAGGCGTCGCGGGCCAGCGCCCGCGCGTCGGCGGGTGATCCGTCCGGCACCTTCCAGCCGTTGCTCAGCGCCCACCGCGCCAGGTTGGGGCCGCTGGAGTAGCGCTCGACGCAGCCGCGCCCGCCGCACTCGCATTCTTCGCCGTACGGGTCCACGGTCATGTGGCCGACATGTCCGGCATTGCCGGTGAGTCCCAGCAGCGGCACGCCGTCGATCACCAGCCCGCCACCGATGCCGGTGGACACCACCACCCCGAGCAGCGACGAGCTGCCGCGACCGGCGCCCAGCCAGTGCTCACCCAACGCGAAGCACTGCGCGTCGCCCGCCAGCACGGTCGGCAGCCCGGTCAGCCGCCGCACCTCCTCGCGCACCGGGAATCCGCGCCAGCTCGGCATGTTCACCGGGCTGACGGTCCCCTCCGCCAGGTCCAGCGGCCCGGCGCAGCCGATGCCGGCCGCCACCAGGGCCGGCTCCCCGCCGGTCACCTCGCCGATGAGGGTCGCGAGCGCGGACATGACGTCCGTACGCGGCGTCGGCCGGGTGGCGGAACGCGAGGCGGACCCCGCCTCGTCCACCAGCGCGGCGGCGAGCTTGGTCCCTCCGATGTCGACGGCGAGGACGCGGGACATCAGTGCTTGTGGTGGTTGTCGGGCTGGCGGGGGTCGCCAGGATGTTCGAGACCGGGCACGAGTCTGATCCTTTCGGCACGTTTCTGGTCGAGCCAGCGGGCGAACGCGCGTCGCCGCGCCGCCCCCTCCGGCGAGCCCCCGGCCCGCTCCCAGGGCGGGACGGGGGCGGGGATCGTTCTGCGGTCGCCGGACCGTTCCGGGGAGGGAACGGGCTCCGGCCGGGCCGTCGCGACGTGCCAGCCCAGGGGGTCCTCCACCGGCCCGGCACGTGTCCCCTCGGGGGCGGCGCGGAGGGCGTCGGCGATGGCGGTCGGCAGGGAGCCCAGGGTCACGACGCCCAGGGGTTCCAGGTCGCGGTCGGTGGCGGCCTCCGCCTGAGCGCGGTCGCCGAACAGCCCGTGCCACACGGCGAACCGCTCGGCCGCCTCCTCCAGCGGGGCCGTCGCCCGCGCCTCGTGGCTCGGTCGCGGCTCGCGGGCCGGTGCCTCCGCTGGTCGCGGTGGCCGGATGGCGTGCGGATCGGCGATCGGCCGGCCGGGAGGTGCGTCCGGTGGACGGCGGTGCCACTCGGGAGGTACGCCCACAGCCGCCGTGACGTCCTCGAAGACCGCGCGCACCCAAGGGCTGACGTTGAAGGCGGAGGCGTTGATGGAGCCCAGCTCCACGGCCGCCACCCGGTCGAGCGGGCCGCCCCCGACCGGCGCGAGGCCCCGGGCCGACGCCTCGTCCTCGCAGAGCGCCTCGGTCAGGATCACCTGGGCCAGCCACCTGGCCAACTGCCGGTCCTCGGAGCTTCCGGGCACCGGCAGCGCCCCGGCCAGCGGGCCGTCGCGCAACTCGGCGATCCGGCGATCCAGTAGCTCTCTCGGGATCGCCCGGTCACCGACCCAGCCGACCACCGGACCGAGCCCGGCCGGGGGCGCTCCCTGGCGGGTCATCGGGTCACCTCCAGGCGGATGGCCGGGGTGTACTGGCAGCGGCCGAACCACATGACCTTGGCCATGGCCCAGGCGTGGCCGGCGGGCGCGTCCTCGGGCACCTCGACGGGGAAGCCGACGGTCACCGACTCGCCCGGCGGCAGGCTGAAGCCTCTGATGACCTCGGGCAGCAGGTCCCAGGTGCCCCAGGGGGCCGCGAGCTGCGCCTCGCCCCTGATCTCGCCGGAGGTGCCGTTCGTGAGGCGTACCTCGATCGAGGAACACTCACCAGGGCGGAGGGAGAGCGACTCCTCGACCGGCGAGACCGAGAGGCCCGTGACGGCACCCTCGGTGGCCATGGTGCCGTGAATCGCCTGGCCGGGAGCGGGGAGCGGGCCGGGAACGGGCAGCGAGGGGGCGTCGCCGAGCGCGACGGTGACCACGTCCTCGACCTGCTGGCCACCCGCGGACGTACGGACCGAGACGAAGTACAGGCCCTGGCCGGGCCCAGGTGTGTTCGTAGTGCCCGGTTCGGCGGGTGCGCCGGGTGTGACGGTCACGGGGAAGCGCAGGTGGCCGCCCGGTTCGAGGCGGAACACCCGCCGGGCCGGCGTGGCGGCCCAGCCGTCGGGCACGAGGACGTCCACCACGCCCTCGTGCGCCGCGTCGACCAGGTGTGACGAGACCACCACCGACACCTCGAACGCCTCCGACGGCGTGACCAGGCCGGGAGTGACCGCGATCGACACCGGCAGGTAACCGAGCGGAGCGGGCCCCTTGTTGTGCAGCCAGTAGCGGCTGTAGACCGGCTGCGCGACCTCGGCGGTCGCCCCCAGCTCCGGCGGCGCCTGCCCGGCGCCGGTTTCGAGCGCGCGCCGCGCCGTCACTTCGGTGGTTACGGGCCGCGCCGTCATCTCGGTGGCCCCCAGGGCGCGTCGCGCCGCCTCCGCCGTGCCTCCCCGTTCGTACGGCTGCGGGGAGTGGACGAGGAAGGTGGCGACCTCGGCTCCGGAGAGGACGAGGTCGCGCACCGGCTCACCGGGCCGTTCGAGCAGGTCGGAGCGGGTCAGCCGGTCGAGTTGGAGGATCGGCGAGTGGAGCACGGCCGTCGAGCCGAGGCCGGTCGACTCGACCAGGCGGATCGTGACGCCCGAGGCGTCGTGCCGGGCCAGGCCGTGGGCGTGCGGGTTGCCGGTGGCCTTGAGGGTGCCGAGCAGCACGTCACGGGCGGGCTCCACGCTGAGGAGCGAGTGCACGGGAGGCGACTCGCCGCCGGGTCCGTCGACGACACGGGGGAGCAGCGGGGTGATGAAATTCTGGCCGGCCGCGGGCAGCGCGCGGGCCCGCCAGTCGCCCTCGCCGCCGGTCAGCGCGTACGAGAACTCGTGCGTCCAGTGCTGCAACTGGAAGGCCGAACCGTCCGGAGCCGTGCGGCGGGGCGGGTCGAGCCAGATCCCCGACGGCCAGCCCGTGCAGGAGCGCATCAGCGACAGGTGCAGCGCCCCGGACGGGTCGACCGCGAAGCCCGGCAGCCCGTACGTGAGCAGCGCGACGGTCCTGTCTTCGAGCCGTTCGCCGCCCAGCGGGCAGACGGCCTCGATCGTCGCGTCGGCCAGGTCCTGCACCAGCCACGACACCAGCGACGGCAGCGGTCCGGCGACGATCAGCGCGGGCAGGGCGCGTACGTCGCGCAGGTCGGCGCTCGGCTGCCAGACCTCGGCCAGCGGCCGTTCGGCGGGCACCCAGACGGCCCGCGCGCCCGCCTTGAGCGCGTCGCGGTAGGCGGGGTCGCTGCGGTCGAGCAGCTCGGCCGCCAGCGGGTTGTCGTCGGGCCCGCCCAGGATGAGGCGGACGTCCGGCAGGTTGGAGTCGACGTCCAGCCAGCCGTAGCGGGGGCCGGTCGCGGACGAGGTGGTGGCCGTCACGCCCGCGCGGGCCAGCGCCACCACGAGGTCGCGGGCCAGGGGAGCGTCCTCCTGGCGAGGCACGACGACCTCGGCGACGCCGAGCGCCCGCGCGCCCGCCTCGCCGAGGTCGACCCTGGCGGTGGCCGACAGGCCGAACCAGGTGTTCGCCGGGTTGTCCAGCGTCCACGGATGCCGGGCGGAGTCGACGTCGGGCAGCGCGAAGCCGCGCCCGACCACGGCGCCCGCGACGTCGGAGACCGGCAGCGCGCCTTCCACCTGGGCCGGGAAACGGACCCTGAGCAGGCGGTCGGCGCCGGTGTGGTCGAGCACGCGGGTGCCGAAGTCGATGCGGTCGGAGCCGGTCAGCAGGGTGATCACCTGCTCGTAGGCGAGATCGCCGACCCGGCCGGTGACGGTCAGCTGCTGACCGAGGGGACTCACCTCGGCCCGCACGACCGCCGCCTCAGACTCGTCAAAACCCGAGCCCGAGTCGGAGTCGGAGCTGGAACCTGAGCCGGTGATGACGCCGGTCGGCATGAGGTGCCAGGGGCCTTCTCCCATGTCGGGATGTTGCGGATATTCGTCGTACAGGCGCAGCTCGTTGCCCAGCCCGGTGAGCAGCTCACGCTCGCTCGACCGGTCGAGGATCGAGGTCAGGCCGCCGCCGCGTGCCGGATCGGCGGTGACGCGCCAGCGTTCGTTCTCGATGGTCGTGCCGTCCATCGGCTGCCAGGCGCCCGGGGCGCCCTCGGTGAGCGGGTAGGTGCGCCAGCCCATCGAGGGGACGTCGCGGGCCAGGAAGGTCAGCGTGCCGTCTTCGTACACGGCGGGGGCGTCGCCGGGGCGCAGACCGGGCGCGACCCGCACGCGTACGAGGCCGTCGCGGGCGAACGGCAGGGTGTTGGTCACCACGACGCTCGGCCCGTCCACGGCGATCCGGCCGGTCAGGGCGGCCAGCGCGCGGTCGCGGGCGTCGGCGGCGAGGTCGTGCGCCTCGCGCCAGCCGGTGAGCAGGTCGATGTAGACCTGGTCGGACTCGGAGCCGGTGATCGCGTCGTGGTGCGCGCCGTAGGCGAGCTGCCGCCACACCTTGTCCAGCGCGGTATGCGGGTAGCGCCCGAGCCCGAGCAGGGCGGCGAACGCCGACAGCCGCTCGGCGTCGAGAGCCGCCACCTCGGCGGCCCGCTGGGCCTGCTTGGTGTCGATGTAGGAGACGTCCTTGCCGGTGTAGACCGGGTTCATGTCCCGCGTCTGCGGGCTGAACGCCGATGTCTCCTCACGTACGGCCCGCAGGAAGTCCTGGGGCGTGCTGCACACGAACCGCGGCCAGACGTAACGCTCGGCCCAGGAGCGGTGGATGTCGGTCACCCACTTGTTGGGCGGCGTGTAGTCGGTGCCGACCGGCAGCAGGATGTGCCGGGTCGCGGCGACGGGCTTGAGCGACCGGTAGAGCCGGTAGGTGGCCTCGGCCGCCTCCTCCAGCGTCGGCGAGGAGTCCATCCACCAGCCGGCCGAGTAGTGCGCCGGCATGTAGTGGGTCAGCACGCCCAGCCCCGACGGCGAGATCCACTCGAACTCGCTGGGAAACTGCATCACGGCGGCGTCGTCCTTGGCCGGGCCGAAGTTCTTGGAGATCGGCCCCCACTGGTGGAACGGCCCGCGCGCCCACGCGCTGCCGGACAGGCCGGCCGCCGCGAGGTAGCCAGGGAACTGCGGGTCGTGTCCGAACACGTCGAGCTGCCACGCCGTGCGGGGATCGCCGCCGAGGATGTCGCGCTGGTAGCCGATGCCGTAGACGAGGTTGCGGATCGTCGTCTCGGCCCCGGTCAGGTTGGTGTTGGGCTCGTTGTAGGTGCCGCCGACCAACTCCACGCGCCCCTCGCGCAGCAGTGCCCGCAGGTCGGCCCGCCGCTCGGGGTGCACGTCGAAGAACGGCTTCAGGTAGTCGACCTCGGCCAGCACGAACCGGTAGTCGGGGTCGCGCAGGGCCAGCTCGATGTGCGCCTCGACCAGCGCGAACGCGTTGCGCTCCCAGAGCGGCCGGGTCGTCGAGTCACCGGCCAGCAGCTCCCAGGGGCTGGTGTAGGCGGCCTGGGTGTTCCACCAGACCGGGTCGTAGTGGAAGTGCGACACCATGTGCATCGTCCACCCGGGCCGCTCGGCCGTGACCTCGGCCTCCAGCGCCTCGTCACCGAGCGTGACCCGGCACGGGACCGTCGTGCCCGGCGGCGCGGACACTCTCAGCGGCACCTCCAGGGTGAGCGCGCCCACCCCCGGGGGCACGCTCACCGCCGTCGCGCACGAGACGCCCCGTCCCCGGACGTCCAGCGGCGTCTCGCGTCCGCCCTGCCTGACGGTGACCTTCAGCACCTGGTGCGGCTCGGCCTCCGACCCGACGAACAGGTCCGTCGACTCCGCTGAGAGTAGGCGTGCGGGCAAGGGAACTCCTCGGAGTACGCGGTGCTGGCGAGCGTCACCCTATGCGCTTCCAAGATCTATGACAACGATGTCAGTACGCCGGACGGGGCCCCGGCGGCACCCCCGCCGCCGGCGTGGAAGGATGACGTGACATGAGCGCAGTGAAACTCGACGGCAAGGCCACCGCCGCAAAGATCAAGGCAGACCTGGCGACCAGGGTGGCCGCGCTCCGAGCCCGAGGCATCACGCCCGGCCTCGGCACGGTTCTGGTCGGCGACGACCCCGGCAGCCAGATCTACGTGGCCGGCAAGCACCGCGACTGCGCCGAGGTGGGCATCGCCTCCATCCGCGTCGACCTTCCCGCCACCGCCACGCAGGCCGAGGTCGAGGCGGCCATCGACGAGCTCAACGCCTCACCCGAGTGCACCGGCTACATCGTCCAGCTGCCCCTGCCCAAGCATCTCGACACGATGGCCCTGCTGGAGCGGATGGACCCGGCCAAGGACGCCGACGGGCTGCACCCGGTCAACCTCGGGCGGCTGGTGCACATGGTCGACGCGCCGCTGCCCTGCACGCCCCACGGCATCGTGCTGCTCCTGCAGGAGTACGGCGTGCCGGTCAAGGGCGCCGAGGTGGCCGTGGTCGGCCGCGGCATCACGGTGGGCCGCTCGCTGGGGCTGCTGCTGACCCGGCGCAGCGAGAACGCCACGGTCACCCTGTGCCACACCGGCACCCAGGACCTGGCCGGCCATGTGCGCCGGGCCGACATCGTGGTGGCCGCGGCCGGCGTGCCCGGCCTCATCACCCGCGACATGGTCAAGCCCGGCGCGGCGGTGCTCGACGTGGGTGTCTCGCGGGTCGACGGCAAGATCGCCGGTGACGTGGCCTCTGACGTGGCCGAGGTGGCGGGCTTCCTGACGCCCAACCCCGGCGGCGTCGGCCCGATGACCCGCGCCCTGCTGCTCTCCAACGTGGTCGAGGCCGCCGAGCGGCTGTAGCCCCAGCGGCCCGGCCGAGCCGCCGCGATCCAGGCGTGGGTCATGTCGGCCCGATCGAGCCGCCGCGATCCAGGCGTGGGTCATGTCGGCCCGATCGAGCCGCCGCGATCCAGGCGTGGCCGGGCTAGTCCGGTCGTGGCCGGCCCGCGAAGACGCCGGCCACGAGCTGCACCAGGCAGGCGGCCAGCCCGGCCAGCAGGGGCACCGTCCAGCCGCCCGACGCCGAGCGGAGCACGCCGATCAGCACCGGCCCCACCGCGGCCAGCACGTAGCCGAACGACTGGGCCACCGCCGACAGGGCCGTCACCGACGCGGCGTCGGGCGCCCGCATCGTGATGATGAGCAGCGCCAGCGCGATCGACGCGCCCTGCCCGAGACCCAGCACGATCACCCACAGCCACGGCGCCGTCGTGGGCGCGACCAGCACGCCGGTGTAGCCCGCGACGGTCAGCAGGGCCGCCACGGTCACGTGCGGCACCTGTGACCGCCTGCGCCCGGCGTGTACGGGCACCGCCAGCGTGGACACCACCTGGGTCAGGTTGGTCAGGCCGAGCAGGTAGCCCGCCTGGTGGGCCGGCACCCCGGCCTCCTGGAAGATGGTCGGCAGCCAGGCCAGCACGACGTAGAAGGTCAGCGACTGCAGGCCCATGAAGGCGGTCACGTACCAGGTGACCCTGTTGCGCATCAGGGCGGCGAAGGGGCGCGTGCCGCCGCCGGAGCCCTCCGGCCTCCTGAGCGCCTGCGGCAGCCAGAGCAGGGCGGCGGCCACGGCGGGGATCGCCATCATGGCCGTCACGCCGCGCCAGCCGGCGCCGGTGGCCTGTTCGAGCGGGATCACGAACGCGGAGGCCGCGGCCGCGCCCGCCACCAGGCCCGAGACGTAGATCGAGGTGTAGAGCCCGACGCGGTCGGGGAAGTGCTGCTTGACCACGCCGGGCATGGCCACGTTCAGGACCGCGATGGCGGTGCCGGCGAGGGCGGAGCCCAGGTAGAGGCAGAAGACTCCGTCCACGGTGCGCAGCACGATCCCGAAGGCCAGCAGGAGCAGGCCGGCGAACAGGGTCCGGTCGAGCCCGATCCGCCTGGCCAGCCCCGGGGTGACCATGCCGAACACACCGAGGCAGACCACCATGACGGTGGTGATCGCGCCGCCGCCCGCCGGGGTCAGCCCCATGTCGGCCATGATCTCGTCGAGCAGCGGTGACACCCCGGCGAGCGCGGGGCGCATGTTGAGGGAGGCCAGGATGAGGCCGGCGAGCAGGAGGACGGATCTTCGCGACATCAGCGGCGTCCAGCCGGTCGCCTCGTCGTCCACAGTCTGAACATCGGGGTGAACGATACCCGTCGGCACCGGGGCCGGCCGGTGCGAGCCCCCGCGGCACGTCCCTGCCGTGGTCGGGGACCGCGCGGGGCCGGGCCCGCGCCTCAGGGCTGGAAGTCCGGGTCCACGGCCACGGCGACGTCGAGCAGCAGGGGCTCCTGGCGGGCCGCGAGCGCCGGCAGCACTTCGTCGAGCGCCGCCGCGAGCTCCTCACGGGTGACCACCCGCCTGGCCGCGCAACCCAGCGACCGGGCCAGGCCACTCAGGCTGACCTCCTCGAAGGCCGGCCACGGCGCCTTGGCCCCGTGCTGGTCCGCCAGCCGGTCCATGACCGCGTACCTGCTGTTGGCGAGCACCACGAACAGCGCCCCCACCCGGTAGTGGGCCGCGCTCCACAACGCGTGCACCCCGTAGAGCGCCGACCCGTCGCCCACGACCGCGACCACCGGCCGGTCGGGCAGCGCCATGCGCAGGCCGACCGCGGCGGGCAGGGCGAACCCCAGGCCGCCCATGGCCGCCGAAACGAACCCGAGCGGGGTGCGGGCGGGCACCAGCCGGTGCAGGTCGGGGCGCGAGGACGGCGTCTCCTCGATCAGGACCACGTCGGCCGGCAGCCGCCGGGCCAGCTCACGCAGGACGTACGCGGCCCGCGGCGGGCCGCCCTCCCGTGGCGGCGCGAGCGCGGCCCGCAGCGGGTCTGCATCCGAGGACGGCGACGGCGGCGCGGACCAAGGCGGTGCGGGGCGGGCGGGCACCAGCTCGGCCAGCCGCGCGCAGACGGTCGCGGGTTCGGCCAGGTAGGCCAGGTCGGCCGGGCTCCGGTGCGCCTCGGCCGGGTCGGCGGTCACCAGCGCGACCGTGGTGCCCGGCTCGACCAGCGGGCCGGGCGCGAACGGGTACTGGCGGAAGACCGGCGCGCCCACCGCCAGCACCACGTCGTGTCCGGAGAGCGCCTGGCGCAGGCGGGGCCGGTCGGCGGGCAGCACGCCCGCGTACCGCGGGTGGTCCTGCGGGAACCCGGCCCGCCCTCCGAAGGACTCCTGCCAGACGGGGCACCCCAGCCGCTCGGCCAGCGCGACCAGCGAGCCCCAGCCCGGCGCCCCGTCCGCACCGCGCGCCGGCACGCCCGCGCCGGCGACGACGGCCGGCGAGCGGGCGCCCGCCAGCAGCTCGACCAGCGGCGCGAGGTCGGCGTCCGCGACCGCCGCCGGGCGCAGCAGCCGCGCCGGCGCCGCCAGAACCTCGCCCTCGTACGGCGCCGCCCAGTCGTCCATCGGCACCACGACCAGCGCCGGCCCCCGGAAGGTGGCGGCCTCGTGCCAGGCACGGGCCACGGCCCCGGGCACGTCCTGGGCCCGGGCCGGCTGCTCGACGCGCACCGGGTAGTCACCGGCCAGCCCGGTCAGCCGCCCGGCCAGGAACGGCTCCAATGCCAGGTGCCTGCGGTCCTGCTGGCCGACCAGGATCACCAGCGGCACCCGGTTGACCCGCGCGGTGGCGATCGCGCCCACGGCGTTGCCCAGCCCGGCCGTGGTGTGCAGCACGGCCAGCGCGGGCGCGTCGTGCCCCATCGCCCAGCCGGTGGCCATGCCGATCACCGAGCCCTCGTGCAGGGCCAGCACGAACCTGAGGTCGTCGGGCAGCCCGGTCAGCAGGGTGATCTCGGTGGAGCCGGGATTGCCGAAGACGGTGGTCAGGCCGGTGCGCCTGAGCACGTCGAACGTAGCGTCCCTGACCGTGGTCATCGTGACCCCCTGGCCCGCTGGATCTGGGCGTAGATGTGCCCGCGTAACTCGCCGAACCGGGGCAGGGAGCGGGTGGTGAGCTGGTCGCGTTCGGGCGGCAGATCGATCTTCAGGTCCTCCATGACCACCGTCGGCGACGAGGACAGCACGATCACCCGCTGGCCGAGGTAGACCGCCTCGTCGATGTCGTGGGTGACGAACAGCGTGGTCACGCCCAGGTCGCGCCACAGCGCCAGGATCAGGTCCTCCAGGTCGGCCCTGGTCTGCGCGTCCACGGCGGCGAACGGCTCGTCCATGAGCAGCACCTGCGGCTCGTACGCCACGGCTCTGGCGATGGCGACCCGCTGCTGCATGCCGCCGGACAACTGCCACGGGTGCGCCTCGGCCACGTCGCCGAGCCCGACCGCGTGCAGCGACCGGGCGATCAGCTCCAGGCGTCGCGGCGCCGGGACACGCTTCTCCTTGAGCGGCAGTTCGACGTTCTGGCGCACGGTCATCCAGGGGAACAGGCTGCGGCCGTACTCCTGGAAGACCACGGCCATCCGCGGCGGCGGGCCGGTGACCGGCACGCCCGCGACCCGCACCTCGCCGCCGGTCACCGGCAGCAGCCCGGCGATGGAGCGCAGCAGGGTGGTCTTGCCGCAGCCGGACGGCCCGACCACGCACACCAGCTCGCCCGCGCCGACGGTGAAGGTGAGCGAGCGGATCGCCTCCACGCTGCGGCCGGGGCTCTCGTAGACCTTGCGCAACTCCGAGATGTCAAGCACGGGCCGCTCCACTGCCGTAGTACCAGGCCAGGACCCGCCGCTCCACGCGGCGGAAGAGCAGCGAGAGCGCCAGGCCGAGCAGCCCGAGCAGGAGGATCCCGCTCCACATCTCGGCGATCTGGAACTGCCGCTGGAACAGCACGATCGTGAAGCCGAGCCCGCTGGAACTGGCGAACATCTCGCTGATGACCATGAGGATGATCCCGATGGACAGCGCCTGCCGCAGGCCGGTCATGATCTGCGGGCTGGCGCCGCGCAGCACGAAGCGGCGCAGCCGGGAGGTTCCCCGCACGCCGTACATCCGGCAGGTGTCGGAGAGCACCTCGTCCAGCGCGCGGACGCCCTCGACGGTGTTGAGCAGGATCGGCCAGACGCAGCCCGAGACGATGACCAGCACCTTCATCGGGGTGTCGATGCCCGCCAGCAGCATCAGCAGCGGCACCAGCACGGGCGGCGGGATGGCCCGGAAGAACTCCAGCACCGGCTCCAGGATCGCGCGCAGCCTGGGGGAGAGCCCGATCGGCACCCCGAGCCCCACGCCCAGCAGCGCGGCGAGGGCGAAGCCCGCGAGCAGCCGGCCCACGCTGGGCAGCACGTCCTCGACCAGCCGCGCCGAGAACCAGGTGTCGGCGAACGCGGCGGCCACCCGGTCGGGGCCGGGCAGGTAGAACGAGCTGCCGCTGACCGCCCACCAGGCCAGCACGAGCAGCGCCGGCAGGCCGAGCAGTCTGATCGCCCTCATGTGACGACCTCCGCCCTGACGGCCGGATGCCAGGCCAGGACCCGCCGCTCCAGCAGCCGGACGGCGGTGTTGACGCCGATGCCGACGAGTCCGGCGACCACGATGAGCGCGTACACGGTGGCGACCGCGCCGCTGCTCTGCGCGAGCTGGATCTCCAGCCCGAGCCCCGGGCTGCCGATCACCAGCTCCGCGGTGACCGCCAGGATGAACGCCACCGCCGCCGCCAGCCGCAACCCGGTCATGACGTACGGCAGCGCGGTCGGCCACACCAGGTGCCTGACCCGCGACCAGGCGGACAGCCCGTAGGACCGGGCGGTGTCGTCGGCCACCGAGTCGACGGCCGCCACGCCGTACAGGACCTGGATGAGCACCTGCCAGAACGACGCGTAGACGACCAGCATGAGCGTCGACCCGAGCGACGGGCCGAACAGCAGCGTGGCCAGCGGCACCAGCGCGACCGAGGGTATCGGCCGGAGGAACTCGACGGTGGAGCTCGTCGCGGCCCGCAGCCCGGGGACGATGCCGATGACCACCCCGGCCACGACCGCGAGGACGAAGGCGATGGCCAGGCCGGCCGCCCAGCCGCGCAGGGTCTCGCCGAGCGCGATCCACAGCCCGGCCGTGGCCAGCTCGGTCCCGAGCGTGCCGAGGATCTCCGAGGCGGGCGGCAGGAACCGTTCGTCGACCAGGCCGAGCCGCGGCGCCGCCTCCAGCAGCGCCAGCAGCCCGGCCAGCCCGGCCAGCCCGTAGAGCAGCCGCCTCACGGCATCAGGCCTCACGGCATCAGGCCTCACGGCATCAGGCCTCACGGCATCAGGCCTCACGGCATCAGGCCTCACGGCATCAGGGAGGAGACGTCGACCTTGTCCTTCAGCACGCCGTCGGCCAGGGCGAGGTCGGCGATGGTCTGCACGGACTCGCGGTTTACCTGGGCGGGCCACTTCGGCAGGTAGATCTTCGCGATCACCTCGGGCGAAATCTTCGTGTACGTCTTGAGCACGTCCCTGACCTCGTCCGGGTGGCCGTTGGCCCACTCCAGCGACTTGCTCATGGCCGCGGTGAACCTCTTGGTCAGCTCCGGGTCGGTCCTGCCGGTGGTGAAGTACATCGCCACGGTCAGATCGGGCGCCGCGTCGGCGAAGTTCCACGCGACGGGCCGCGCTCCCTGGCTGATCGCCTGGCTGACGAACGGCTCGACCACCCAGATGGCGTCCACCCTGCCGTTCTCGAGCGCGGCGGGCGCGTCGGGGAACGGCAGCTCGACGAACTCGATGCCGGTCGGGTCGCCGCCCGCCTTGCGCACGGAGGCGCGTACGGTGGTGTCGCCGATGTTCTTCAGCTGGTTGACCGAGATCTTCTTGCCCGCCAGGTCCTTCGCCGTCCTGATCGGGCTGTCGGGTTTCACCAGCACCGCGCTGAAGTCCTTGCCCTGCTCGCCGGTGGAGGAGACGCCGTTGGCGACCACCTTCACGTCGAGCCCCTGCTGCTTGGCGGTCAGCAGCGAGGTGGTGTTGGCGAAGGCGAACTGGAACTGCCCGCTGACCGCGCCCGAGATGCTCGCGGCGCCGCCCTGCACGGGTGTGATCGTCAGGTCGATGTTCTGCTCGTCGAAGAAGCCTTTGGCCTTGCCCAGATGGATCGGCGCCGTGTCGACGATCGCGATCACACCGGCGTTGACCTTGGTCTTCCCGCCCGGCGGCGCCGACTGGCCGGCCGGGCCGCCACACGCGGCGATGAGGAGCAGCAGGGCTGGAAGAACGAGAGTGCGACGCACATCTTCTCCAGGTGTTCGCGATGCGCACATGTATTCTCTGACCGAACGCCCCCGATGTCGTGGAAACTACACTCTCGTCGGCCCTTGTCAAGGATGCTCAATTGGTTGATCATGTGCAGTCGCTGGCCCGGGGCCTCGCCGTCATCCGCGCGTTCAGCGCCACCTCGCCCGAGCTGACCCTCAGCGACGTGGCCCGCGCCACCGGCCTCACCAGGGCCGCGGCCAGGCGCTTTTTGATCACGCTCGCCGACCTCGGCTACGTGCGCAGCGACGGCCGGCTCTTCGCGCTCACGCCCCGGGTGCTGGAGCTCGGCTACGCCTACCTGTCCAGCCTCTCGTTGCCCGAGGTGGCCGCCCCCCATCTCGAACGCCTGGCCGCCGAGGTGCACGAGTCGGCCTCGGTCGCCGTGCTCGACGGTGAGGACGTGACCTACGTCGCCCGCGTCGCCACGGCCCGGATCATGCGCGTGACCATCAGCATCGGCACCCGCTTCCCGGCCCACTGCACCTCCATGGGCCGCGTGCTGCTGGCCGCGCTCCCCGCCGAGCGGCTGGACGAGTTCCTCGACGGGGCCGAGCTGCGCCGGCTGACGTCGCGGACCGTCACCCGGCCCGCCGCGCTGCGCGCGGAGCTCGACCGGGTCCGCGCCCGCGGCTGGGCGATGGTCGACCAGGAGCTCGAAGAGGGACTGCGGTCGATCGCCGCGCCCATCCGCGACCGCACGGGCCGGACCGTCGCCGCGGTGAACGTCTCGACCCACGCCAGCCGGACGACGTTGCAGCGGGCCAGGCGCGAGCTGCTGCCGCCGCTGCTGGCCACGGCCGGCCGGATCGAGGCCGACCTCGCCACGCAGACCGTGACCCGGGCCGAGAGGTAGACGGCGCCGGTAGCGACCCGCCGCCTGTGGCGACCGTCAGCGGGCCCGGTCGCGACCCGCGGCCTTCCCGGTGGTGACCGTCAGCGGTGCCGGTCGCGACCCTCAGCGGCGCCGGTAGCGGTCCGTCGCCTCCCGGGTGACGCGGATGGCGGCGTCGGCCTTGTCGTAGGTGCGCTGGGCCAGACCGACGAACAGGCAGTCGACGATCAGCAGCTGGCTGATCCGGCTGGCCAGCGCCCCCGGCCGGAACGCGGTCTCGCGGCCCGCCGACACCAGCGTGTGGTGGGCCAGGTCCGCCAGCGAGGAGCGCGGATTGTTGGTGATCGCCACCACCAGGGCGCCGCCCTCGGCCGCGGTGCGGGCCGGGACCAGCACGTCGGGCGTCTCGCCGCCGCAGCTGATGGCCACCGCCACGTCGCCGTCGTGCAGCAGGGCGGCGCTGGTCAGCGCCAGGTGGGCGTCGCTGAACGGGTGGCTGGACAGGCCGATCCGCAGCAGCTTCTGCGACATGTCGGCGGCCACGAGCCCCGAGGCCGCGACGCCGTACACGTCCACCCGCCGGGCCGCGGCGATGGCGCTCACCACCTCGCCCAGCTTGTCGGGGTCGAGCTGGGCGGCCGTGTCGGCGAGCGCCTCCGACTCGGCCCGCGCCACCTTGGCGATCACGTCCGTGAGCGGGTCGTCGGGCCCGAGGTCGCCGGGCACCAGGCGTTCGGGCTCCTTGGCCACGGCCGCCGCCAGCGCGAAGCGCAGCTGCGAGTAACCGGTGAAGCCGAGCGCGCGGGCCGTGCGGACGATCGTCGCCTCGCTGGTGCCCGACACCGCGCTGAACTCGGTGATCGTGCTCCGCACGACCACCCTCGGGTCGGCCAGGATGATGTGCGCGATGGCCTGCGCCGCCGGGGTGAGCGACGGCAGCACCGCCCGCACCGCCGCGACCGGGTTGGCGGGTTCGCCGGCCTGGTCGGTCATCGGGTCAGCCATTCGGCGGCCGCTCGCGCCGAGACCCGGGAGACCCCGTGCGTGGCGAGGTGGGCGGCGCCCGAGGGGACGCCGGGAATGCCGGTGTCGACCACGATCGTGTCCGGCCGCGACCGTACGGCCTGCGCCACCCTGTCGCGCACCCAGGCGTGCCGGGCGGCGTCGTGCACCACGAGCACCACCGGCCGCCCGCCGGGTGAGGGCGCCGCGTTGCCCGGAGCCGGCTCGTCCAGCGGGGGCAGCTCGCCGCCCGGCTCCAGCCGCACCCGCTCGGTGCCGGGCAGCAGCCGGGCGAGCTCCGCCGCCAGGCCGGTCGGCATCGACGGGTCCACGGCCTGGCTGAAGCGCGTGTTGACCTCGATGACCAGCGGCGGCCGGGTCAGCCGGGCGGTGCCCGTCACGGTCAGCGCGGCGTGGGCGGCGTCGAGGCCCACGCCGGGATCCACGTCGGCCACGGCCTGCTCGCGCCGGGCGGCCTGGCGGGCGTACCAGCCGGAGAGCGCGCGCACCCGCGCGGCCGCCTCGGCCAGGCGCTCCTCGGGCAGGACGCCGTCGCGTACCGCCGCCACGATGGCGCCGGTGATCTCGCTCAGGCCCTCCTCGGTCGTCAGGCCCACACAGATGGCGTCGGCGCCCGCGCCGAGCGCCCGCACCGCGATCTCGCCGGGCGGGTACATCGCCGCCACGGCCTCCATCTCGATCGCGTCCGTGACCAGCAGGCCCTCGAAGCCGAGCTCGTCCCGCAGGAGCTCGGTGAGGATGGCCCGGCTGAACGTCGAGGGCGTGCCGGGGTCGAGCGCGGGGACCAGCAGATGCCCGCACATGATCGACTGGACCCCGGCCTCGATGGCGGCGCGGAACGGCGGCAGATCGCGCTCGGCCAGCGACTCCCTGGAGGCGTGCACGGTCGGCAGGGCCAGATGCGAGTCGGTGGTCGTGTCACCGTGGCCGGGGAAGTGCTTGGCGCAGGCGGCGACCCCGGCGCCCTGGAGACCGGCGACGTAGGCGACGGTGTGGCGGGCGACGAGGTCGGGCGCCGGTCCGAACGAGCGGACACCGATCACCGGGTTGGCCGGATTGGAGTTGACGTCCGCCGAGGGCGCGTAGTCGAGCGTGATGTCGGCCTCGGCGAGCAGCCGGCCGATCTGCCGGCCGACCCGCTCGGTCAGGCTCACGTCGTCGACCACGCCCAGCGCGCGGTTGCCGGGGAAGGAGCTCCCTGTCTCGACCTCCAGCCTGGTGACCGTCCCGCCCTCCTCGTCGATCGCGACGATCACCTCGGGGTTGGCCGCCCGCAGCTCCCGGACGTGCGCCGCGTCCGGGCGGTTGCGGGCGAACAGCACCGCGCCCCCGAGCCCCTCGCCCAGGGCCCTGCGCAGCCAGTCGGGCGGCGTGGTGCCCTGGTAGCCGGGCTGGAGCACCGTCAGCGCGAGTCGGCGCAGGTCAGCCGTCATGAGCTCTCCTTGGTCGGCCTCGTGACCAAGAGGCGGTGTCCGGTGACGCCCTCACCCCGATCGGTCGGTCGGCATTTTCTTTCACCATTATTGATCTGAAGGTAATTTTCTGCCATCGTCGCCCTGGACACAACCACAGTTCGAGAGGCACCCCCCATGCCCAGCAGAAGGACCGTCCTCAAGGGCCTCGCTCTGGCCGTCGCCGCATCGGCCGTGCCGCTGCCCGCCTTCGCCGCCGCCGATCAGGCACCTCCGCTGCGCCAGATGCGCGGCATGTGGATCGCCTCGGTCGTCAACATCAACTGGCCCTCGAAGCAGGGGCTCACCGCCGACGAGCAGAAGGCCGAATACCTCGCCTGGCTGGACCTCGCCGAGCAGCGCAAGCTCAACTCGGTGTTCGTGCAGATCAGGCCGACCGCCGACGCGTTCTGGCCGTCCACGTACGAGCCGTGGTCGCACTGGCTGACCGGCACCCAGGGACAGGACCCGGGCTACGACCCGCTCGCGTTCGCCGTGGAGGAGACGCACAAGCGTGGCCTGGCCTTCCACGCCTGGTTCAACCCCTACCGGGTCTCCATGCAGGCCGACCCGGCGCAACTGCACCCCGACCACCCCGGCCGCCGAAACCCCGACTGGATCCTGCCGTTCGGCGGCAAGCTCTACTACAACCCGGGCATGCCCGAGGTCCGTAAGTTCTGCCAGGACGCCATGCTCGACGCGCTCATCCGCTACGACATCGACGGCCTGCACTTCGACGACTACTTCTACCCGACCAACACCACGGCCTTCGACGACAGCGCCGCGTTCGCCGAGCACGGCGGCGGCTTCCCCGATCTGGCCACCTGGCGCCGGCACAACGTCGACCTGATGGTCTCGGAGATGCAGCAGCGGGTCCGCGAGGTGAAGCCGGAGACCGCCTGGGGCATCAGCCCGTCGGGCATCTGGCGCAACAAGGGCACCGACCCGCTCGGCTCCGAGACCAACGGCGGCCAGTCCTACGACAACCTGCACGCCGACACCCGCGGCTGGGTGAAGAAGGGCTGGCTCGACTACATCGCGCCGCAGCTCTACTGGTACATCGGGCAGCCGCCGGCCGACTACTCCAAGCTCGTCCCGTGGTGGTCGGACGTCGCCGACGGCACCGGCACGCTGCTGTGGATCGGGCAGGCGGCGTACAAGGCGGGCGACCCGGCGCAGGCGGCGGAGTGGCAGAACCCGGCCGAGCTGTCCAGGCACCTCACGCTCAACCAGAGCCACCCGCAGATCTCGGGCGACATCTGGTACAACGCCAACGACCTGCGCGTCGACCGGATCGCGTCCATCAGCACCGCCGTCAACGACCACTACACGCGCCCCGCGCTCGCGCCGGTGCTGCCCCGCCTGGCCGGGGGCGAGCCACCGAAGCGGCCCGTGATCGCGTACGCGCTGCGCCGCTCCGGCGGGGTCGAGGTGCGGGCCGTGGCGACCGGCAGGAACGAGCCCTTCCAGTTCGCCATCTTCCGCTTCACCGGCCGGGCCGCCGCGGACGCGTTCGGCGACGCCCGCAACCTGGTCGCGGTCGTCCCCGGTGACCGGCAGGTGCGCTGGCTGGACCCGGAAGGCAAGCGGGGCGACCACTACTACGCCGTGGCCGTCGACCGGGCCAACCGCACCAGCGCGCCGAGCAACGGTTTCCGCGTCCTCTAGTAGGCCGCTGCTCGTACGAGCGTGACGGGAACCCGGGTGTCACCGTGCCCGGGTTCCCGGGCACGGCGCCCCTCGCTAGGAGGCCCTGCGGCCGGCCGCCGACGCCTGCTGCTCGGCCGGAGGCGTGCCCGTCCGCTGCGGTGGCACCACAGGGGTCGGACGCACCAGGCCCAGCGCGACGACCTCGTTGGCCAGTCGCGTGCGCCGGTTGGTGCCCTCCGGGATGCGGAACTTCTGGTAGAGCCGCAGCAGATGCTGCTTCACCGCGGCTTCGGTCACGACCAGGTCGTCGGCGATCTCGCGTGCGGTCGCCGGCGCCACGAACGCCTCGTCGGACAGTGCCGGCCGGCAGAGCGAGGTCAGCACGTCGACCTCGCGTCTGGTCAGCTCGGGCGCCGCCGCCCTGCGGAGCTCGACTTCGGGCGTGAAGTCCTCGCGAGGAATCCCGCCGACCCGACCGCGCGCCGCTCCGAAGGAGACGACGTCGCCGTCGTCAAGGACCCTCCGGGCGATCGGCCTGCCATTCACCCGTGTGCCGTTGCGGGACAGGCCCAGATCAACGACGTACAGGTAGGGTCCTCGCCTGACGAACTCGGCATGGAGTCGAGACACACTCGGATCGGTCAGCCGGATGTCGACACCGCGGCCCCTCCCCACCGTTGTGATCTCGGGGCGCAACGGGACCACCTCGCCAGTGTCCTCGATGCGTATGAACGGCCCCTCCACGGCAGTTCCTCCCCAGGTAGCCCGCCGTAACTATTACTACAGCTCCGGCTTACCCAACCGAGGGGATGCGGAATCTCCTTTGCCATAAGCAGAATCCCGCATGAAATTGGTCTGGACCTTTGCGGACGGTTTTGCCTGCTCACAGGTAGACTTCCAGCGGAGAAAAGCGGAGGAAACACCATGAAACAGCATTCCTCGGGCGAGGGGGCCTCGGGAGGCGGAGCGCCCCCGACAGTGGCTGACAAGCCCACGAAAGGCCTGGCCGACGTCGTAGCAGCGTCCACAGCGCTCAGCGACATCGATGGGAAGGCCGGCCGGCTCTTCTACCGTGGATACGACATCCACGACCTGGCCGGCCGAGCGACGTTCGAAGAGACCGCCTACCTGCTGCAGCGGGGCAAGCTGCCGGACCGTGAGGGACTGGAGGCCTACGGCGCCGAGCTGGTGCGCGGACGTGAGCTCGGCGCGCTCGTCGCCGCCAACATCGGCGAGATCGCCGAGAAGCAGAAGCCGATGGAGGCGCTGCGCTCGCTGGTCTCCCTGTCCGGCGCCGACGACCCCGACAAGGATTCCATCGCGCCCGAGGCCAACCTGGGCAAGGCCGCGCGACTGACCGCGCAGCAGCCCCTGCTGGTCGCCCGCTACCACGCGGCCCGCACGGGCGGCAGCGTTCCCGCCCCCGACCCCTCCCTCAGCATCGCGGCGAACTTCCTCCTGCAGGTCACCGGGCGCACCCCCGCGCAGCGCGAGGTCGACATCTTCGACGCCTGCCTGGTGCTGCACGCGGACCACACCATGAACGCCTCCACCTTCGCCGCGAGGGTGTGCGCGGCGACCCTGTCCGACATGCACTCCGCCATCGTGGCCGCCATCGGAACCCTCAAGGGCCCGCTGCACGGCGGCGCGAACGAGCAGGTCATGAAGACGTTGGAGTCGATCTCGCCCACGGGCGTGGCCCAGGCCGTCCGCGACAAGCTGGCCGCCGGCGAGAAGATCATGGGCTTCGGGCACCGCGTCTACAAGACCGAGGACCCCCGGGCCACGCACCTGCGACGGATGTCACAGGAACTGGCCGAGTCGACCGGCGACGACACCTACTTCCGGATGTCCAAGGAGATGGAGGAGGTCGTCTTCGAGACGAAGGGCCTCTACCCGAACGTCGACTTCTACGCCGCGTCCGTCTATCACTACCTGGGCATACCGACAGACCTGTTCACGCCGGTATTCTCGATCAGCCGCATGTCCGGATGGACGGCCCACGTGATCGAGCAGCATGCCGACAACCGCCTGATTCGCCCTGACAGCGAATACATCGGAGAGCGTGACCAGAAGTGGAAGCCCATCGAGGAGCGATGAGCGTGAGTGAGCAGGGCTTTGAGCCGTAGCTCCGAGAGCTGGGGGCCGTACCCGCTGATCCTGGCGGGTGCGGTCGTCGCCGTTGCCGTGACCTTGCTGGTGGACCCGCGGTGGGGTGGGTTCGCCCTCGGCGGCGTCGTGATGATCGGCGCCGCGCTCCGTTTCTCCGGCTTCGGCGGGCAGCTCGCCGTACGCAGCCGGCGGACCGACTCCGTCACGCTCGGCGTCTTCGGCTTCGTACTCGTGCTGACCGCACTGCTGTTGGAGAACAACGCGCTCAAGGGGCTACTGATGTCCCTTTTCGCCCGTTGATGAGGCGGTCCGATAGCCTCAAAGCATCGATTCATTGAAGGGGAACCATTCGCATGCCCAAGATCAAGGTGGAGGGTCCGGTCGTCGAGCTTGACGGCGACGAGATGACCCGGATCATCTGGCAGTTCATCAAGGACCAGCTGATCCTTCCCTACCTCGACGTCGACCTGAAGTACTACGACCTCGGCATCGAGCACCGCGACGCCACGGACGACCAGGTCACGATCGACGCCGCCAATGCCATCAAGAAGTACGGTGTGGGCGTCAAGTGCGCCACGATCACCCCTGACGAGGCCCGGGTCGAGGAGTTCGGCCTGAAGAAGATGTGGAAGTCCCCCAACGGGACCATCCGCAACATCCTGGGCGGCGTCATCTTCCGCGAGCCGATCATCATGTCCAACGTGCCGAGGCTCGTCCCCGGCTGGACCAAGCCGATCGTCGTCGGCCGTCACGCCTTCGGCGACCAGTACCGCGCCACCGACCTGAAGATCCCCGGCGAGGGCAAGCTCACGTTGACGTTCACCCCCAAGGACGGCACGGAGCCGATCGAGCTCGACGTGTACGACTTCCCGGGCAGCGGCGTCGCGATGGCGATGTACAACCTGGACGAGTCGATCCGCGACTTCGCCCGCGCCTCGATGCGTTACGGCCTCGCCCGCGACTACCCGGTCTACCTCTCGACCAAGAACACGATCCTCAAGGCCTACGACGGCCGGTTCAAGGACATCTTCGCCGAGGTCTACGAGACCGAGTTCAAGGCCGACTTCGAGAAGGCCGGCATCACCTACGAGCACCGCCTCATCGACGACATGGTCGCCGCGGCGCTCAAGTGGGAGGGCGGCTACGTCTGGGCGTGCAAGAACTACGACGGCGACGTCCAGTCCGACACCGTCGCGCAGGGCTTCGGCTCGCTCGGCCTGATGACCTCCGTGCTGATGACGCCCGACGGCCGCACCGTCGAGGCCGAGGCCGCTCACGGCACCGTGACCCGTCACTACCGCGAGCACCAGAAGGGCAACCCCACTTCCACCAACCCGATCGCGTCGATCTTCGCGTGGACGCGGGGCCTCGCCCACCGGGGCAAGCTCGACAACACCCCCGCGGTGACCGAGTTCGCCGACACCCTGGAGCGGGTCTGCGTCGAGACCGTCGAGAACGGCCAGATGACCAAGGATCTCGCGCTGCTGGTCGGCGGCGACGCCAAGTGGCTGACCACCCAGGACTTCCTCGCCGCGCTGGACGAGAACCTCAAGAAGAAGATGGCTTGATCGTCCGCTGTGGGAAGGGCCGCCCGAGGGCGGCCCTTTTCGTTGTCCGGGACATCTCTTGGGAGGTCACGGGCGTGGCGTAGTTGATCAACTGGGTAGGAGCCTTCCCGTAACAGTCGTGCGCGTCTCGGGGGGGTTCGGATGCGACTGCGTTTGATGAGTGGGGTCGGGTTGATCGCGGCCGCCGCGATGCTGAGCGGCTGCGCGGAGGAGCCGGTCATCCAGGCCAAGAGCACCAAGGCCGACACAGCGGCCAAGGCCCAGAAGGCGCAGGCGGCCAAACTCGCCGCCGCGGCCAAGGTCAAGGCCAACGAGCTCGGACAGGTGCCCGTGCTGATGTTCCACCGGGTCATCGAGAAGCCGGCGACGACCGACGACCGCACTCCCAGCCAGTTCCGCTCGGACCTCGAACGGCTGGTCCGCGACGGGTACGTGCCGGTCACCGCGGCCGAATTCGTCACCGGGAAGATCAACATCCCGGCGGGCAAGCACCCCGTCGTGCTCACCTTCGACGACTCCTCGCCCTCGCAGCTCACGCTGGACGAGATGGGCCAGGTCAAGCCCGACACGGCGATCGCGATCCTGCAGGACGTCGCGGCCAAGAATCCCGGCTTCCGGCCGGTGGCGACGTTCTACGTGACCCGCGACATGTTCGGCAAGGTCGGCAGGGAGGAGCAGGCGCAGACCCTGCAGTGGCTGAAGGCCAACGGCTTCGACATCGGCAACCACACCCGCGACCACCTCAACCTGCGTGGACGCCCGCGCGAGCAGGTCATGGAGCAGATCGGCAGCATCGCCCAGGAGGTCGGCTCCCTCGCGGGCGTCAAACCGGTCACCATCGCCCTGCCGTACGGCAACCAGCCGAACACCAAGGAGTGGGCCGCGCGCGGCAAGTTCCACGACACGACCTACAAGCACAGCGGCGTCTTCCTGGCCGGCTACACGCCGTCGCCGTCGCCGTTCAGCAAGTCGTTCGAGCCGCTCGGCATCCCGCGCATCCGGGCCATGGACAAGAAGGGTGACTGCGCTCAGTTCTGCTCCACCGCCTGGCTCGACTGGCTGAAGAGCAACCCCGACATGCGCTACACCTCCGACGGCGACGTCAGCACGGTGGCCTATCCCAAGTTCAAGGATCCGTTCCTGCGCACCTCGTACAAGACCTGGTCGCTGGCGTACTAACGGACGCTGCCCAGCACGGGCGCGGTTTCCCGCAGGTCGTCACCGTCCGGGACGCTGATCTCGATCGGGCGCGTGGTTCCGTCCCGCAGATCGAGGAGGTTGTAGGAGCCGGTGTTGCCGGCGTCGGCCGTTCTGACGACGAGCGTGTTCTCGTCCTCCCAGCGGAGGATCTCCGCGATCCGCCGGCCGGCCGGCTGTCGCGGCGTGACCGTGCGCGTGGGGTGTCCCTTCGACGTGCCGACGAGGACCACACCCGTGGTGACCAGGTCGTCGGGGGTGACCTCCCTGGCCAGCGAGGCCAGGGTGCGCCCCGAGGGGGAGAACCAGGCCCGCGACTGGTTGCCCGGCACGACCGTCCGGCGGACGGCCTTGCCTCCGGGTGAGCGGATGACGAACGACGCCGTGGAGACATGCCCGGGCAGGGAGTCCGTGCTCCGCTCGCGCACCAGGGCGAGCCCGGCCGCCGTCCAGCCGATGACCGTCTCGCCGCCGGGCAGCCGGGTCACGGTGCCCCGTTCGATGTCCACGATCACTGGTCTCTCCAGCACCACCTCGTCGTTCTTGTCCAGGTGGTCGTTCTGGACGAGCAGATGACGGCCGTCCGGAGACAGCAGCGGGGGCCGAACTCCGATGAACTCACCGATGGAGGCTTCCGGCTTCACCGTGAGGGATCTGGTCGTTCCCGTCTTCAGGTCGCGGACGACGAACCCCCCTGCCGTGTCGCTGCGATAGGCCACGCGCAGGCCGTCGGCGCTGAGCGCCAGGGACACCTCGTCTCCGGCGCCGGGCAGCCACCAGCGCTCGCCTCGGGCCGACACCAGGATCCAGTGACGGCACGCGTCGCCGTCCTGGCAGGAGGGCGCGTACGCGTACCGGATGGGGACCGGCACCGGTCCGGTGAGCTCGCGCACGGCGGGGGCGGGCGCGGGCTGCTCCGCCGAGGGGCGGACGAACCGGGGCGGCGGCTCGGCCCGCAGGGGAGCGACGACCCAGGCGACGGCCAGGATCGCCAGCGCGACGACGGCGTAGAGCCACGGGCTCCTCATGAGTCCTCGCCGGACGGAACCTTGCCGAACACCGGGTTCCACAGGTTGTTGGGGATGTCCCTGAGCGGCCGGCTCTTGCCCGTGACCGGGTCGACGAGGTGATAGGCGCCTTTGTCCTGTCCATAACGGTCGATCCGCACCAGCACGTGGCTCTCCTCGTCCCAGCCCAGCGGCTCAGGGGCGTCGGGGTGCGTGGGCAGGCGCAGGTGGGCGCGTCCGCGCACCTCGCCCGTGCCGGGATCCATGGTCACGATCTCGTTCCGGGTGACGACGGCCAGCGTGCGGCCGTCGGGGGAGAGCCGCACGCGCAGCGTGGGATCGAAGGGGACACGGGTTCGCACCTTGCCCGAGTGGTCGAACGTGACGAGCTCGGTGTCGGGCGCGCCCGGCAGGGCGGCGAGCCCCGTCGTGGCCACGCCGCCGTCCGGGCCGAGGCCGAGGACGCGCCGGACGCCCGGGAGGGGAGTTCGGGCGCCGGTGGTGGTGTCGATCAGCTCCACGCCGGCGGCCGTGGTGAGGCTCACGTGCCGGCCGTCATGGGAAAGGGCGGGCTCAGGTACGGCCTCGTCGGCGAGGGGGCCGGTGAGGTGCCGCTCCCGCCTGCTCAGCAGGTGGGCCAGAACGAGGCGGCGCGAGGCACGGTCCAGGTAGACGACGTGCCGGCCGTCGCCGCTGAGGGCCAGGGGCGCCGGTCTGGCGGCGGTCCCGTCACCCGAGAGGTAGGCCCTGGCCTGTCCGACCTGGATCCCGCCCTCCGGGCCCCACAGCCGCCAGGCGCCCGTGCGCTGGTCCAGGTCGGCGAACCGGGCGTGGGGGAGGGCGTACCAGTCGTCCAGCCGGGGTTCACCCGCTTCCCGCGGTGCCCAGACGAGTGACGTCGCCGTGAGCGCCGCGGCGAGCAGGGTCGCGGCCAGCGCGGGCCAGGCCGGGCGTCCGCTCAAGGCGTACGTGACCTGCCAGGTGTCCGTGACGGTGCCCAGGACGAGGAGCGGCAGGCCGAGCGCGATCAGCACAACGGCCGGTTGCCCCAGATCGGGAAGGTCGGGCAGGCTGCCCGACGCGGTCCACAGGGCGATGGTCGTGCCGGTCGCGAGCAGCGAGCGGGCGGATCCGGAGCGGATCGCGAGCTCGGCCCCCACCAGGTCCGCCGGGCCCGCCACCAGTGCCCGGCGGTGCAGGTCCCTGACGATCAGGTGCACGGTGAGCACCACGCCGAGGGTGAGCACCGCGTAGAGCCGCTCCCTGACCCCCACCTCCATCCCGTACGAACGCGCGACGGCGCTGAGCGCGACGGCAACGGAGATCGAGGCGCCCAGCCGCCACAGGGAAGTGAGTCTCGGTGGAGCGAGCCGGACGTCGAGACGGCGACGCACCCGAGGCCTGGACCGGGCGAATCCGATTTCGGCCACGATCGACCCGAGCAGCCAACCGGCCAGGGGGAGATAGGCGCTGATGACAATCGCGCCCTGCGTGAAAGTGGCGACGCAGCACACCAGTCCCGTTGCCGCGCCCAGCCACCGGTATCGACGCCTGACCTGCAGATAAAGCAGAATCCGGTCGCCATTGAAAATGGTGAAATCCACCCGTTGGCGGCGGGCGAACCGTTCTGCGGCCGTGCGGTCCATTGGCGAGTCAACACTCGTCAATGCGAGTCGAAGCGCCAGCACCAAACCGGCCAGGAATACGATTAGTAACAAGTATCCGCTTTCGTCACGCCGGAAAAAGTAGCAGAATTCGGAAACGCCTGACAGGGGGAATGCGTGATCCGGGATGACGTGTGGGAGCGGCTCGACAAGAGGGCGGGCCTGGCCTCCAGGCGCGAGAGCAGGCGCTTGATCGAGGTGGTGTGCGCGCTCGCGCTGGTCGCCCTCCTCGTGGTGAGCGCCTGGCAGGTTGGCGGGATCGTGCCCCGCCTGTCACACGCCGGGGGAAGCGGCAGCGACCTGCTCTGGGGCAAGGACGACCTCGGCCGGCCGCGACATCCGAGGGCCGAGGCGCGACTGCGCTTCGTCAACGACGGCTGGCTGCCCGTCACGGTCACCGGGGTCGGCGTCCGCGCCGACAGCCTCAGGCTCGCCTCGGTGACCGTCGACGGCTTCACGCCCGCCTCGATGGGCGGCGGCCGGTTCCCCCACACGATCCGGGCCGGCGGGCAGCTCCAGCTGACGCTCAGCCTGGACGTCATCGACTGTGAGCTCTTCGACTCGGAGATCGTCCCGGTCGTGTTCGAAGTCGGTCACTGGTGGGGGACCACTGCCGTTACCGCGGCGCAGGGCGAGGTGGAGGGCCCCTGGCAGGAGGTCATGTTCCGGTCGGCGTGCGAGTCCGGAAGGTGATGCCCGCCCGGTCGAGGCGGTCAATGAGATGCGTGCCCATGGCGCTCGCCGTCGTGAGCTGGCCCGCCCGCTCGGGGACGTCGTCGAAGGCCAGGCAGAGAGCCGACTCGGCGAGCATCTTGGCGGTCTCGTCATAGCCCGGGTCGCCGCCCGCGACCTCGGTGACGACGCGTTCGCCGCCGCCCTCGCCGAGGAAGGTGACGTTGAACCAGCTCTTCGCCCGCTGCTCCGGAGAGGGCCCGTCACCCGGTCGCAGGCGGCTCATCAGCCAGTCACGGGCCGGGGGGAGCTGGGCCATCGCGACCAGCGCGCCGGCCCCCGCCACAGCCGTCAGCGCGGCCGGGAGACGCCTGACCGCGTAGTACTGGCGATACGCGAAATCGGGGCCGTACCTGTCGAGGAGGCGGGCCGAGTAGCCGACGATCCGCGGGTCGAGGGTGGGCATCGGCAGCGCCCAGCCGCCCACGTAACGCAGGCCACCCGCGCGGGAGCTGATCCGGCGCCCCCAGGGCCTGGCCTCGGCCGACCGGCGCCGGGCGTCCGCCGCGATCATCTGGAGCGGGCGGGAGAAGACCGTCAGGCCCGAGTGCAGGGTGCCGCCGGACATCCGGAGGTCGGCCCGCATGAAGCCGCTGACCCTGAGCGGGACTCCCTCGGGCAACCGGTTGACCGTGTAGAGCACGCCGAGGTCGTACGGGATGGAGTCGAAGCCGCACGCGTGGACGAGCTTCGCCCCGGTCCGCTGGGCCGTGGCGTGGTGGTCGACGTACACGCGGTCCACGAACTCGGGCTCGCCCGTCAGGTCGAGGTAGTGGGTGCCCGCTTCCGCGCAGGCCGCCACCAACCGCTCGCCGTACGTGAGGTAGGGGCCGACGGTCGTGACCACGACCCGGGCCTGGCGCGCGACCTCGGCCAGCGAGGCGGGGTCGGTGGCGTCGGCGACCAGGATCGGCGCGTCGACGCCGAGCGCGCGCAGTTTGGCGGGGTTGCGGCCGGCGAGCGCCCACCGCACCTCGGGTCCGGCGTTTTTCGCCAGGTAGGCGGCGGTAAGTGCGCCGGTGAACCCGCTCGCTCCGAACAACACGATGTCATATGCGCGGTCCATTTTCGGGGGCTCCTCGCGATGCGTGATTCTGGCGAATGAGGACGGGTGCGTCATCATTCTTGACAGAGAGTCGGCAAAACCTGACGTCACGAACGGTTAACAGTTCACTGATGAGTTCGTGGGCGTCGTAAAGTTTGCCTCGTCGGGCAATGTGCACATGTGGGGAAGACGAATGCCGCAGATCTCGCCGCTGGTTGCCGGCGACCCTGGCGAGCTGGGGTCGTTCAGGCTGTCCGGACGGATCGGAGAGGGCGGCCAGGGCATCGTCTACCTGGGCGTCAACGAACAGGACGAACAGGCCGCCATCAAGCTGCTGCACATCAAGTTCAGCGGCGACACGATCGCCAGGTCGCGCTTCGCCCGTGAGCTGAAGGCGGCGCAGCGGGTGGCGTCGTTCTGCACCGCCCGGGTCATCGAGGCCGACCTCGACGGCGACACGCCGTACATCGCCAGCGAGTACATCGACGGGCGCGCGCTGCGCGACATCGTCGACGACGACGGGCCGCTGCGGGGCACGGCGCTCGACCGGCTGGCCATCGGCACCGCCACCGCCCTCACCGCGATCCACCACGCCTCGATCGTGCACCGTGACTTCAAGCCCGACAACGTGCTGATCGCCGCCGACGGGCCGCGGGTGGTCGACTTCGGGATCGCCCGGATCATCGACTCCACCGGGACGATCACCAGCCGGGCCATCGGCACCCCCGCCTACATGGCGCCCGAGCAGATCGCCGGTGACGACGTCGGGCCCTTCACGGACGTGTTCGCCTGGGGGGCGACCATCGCGTTCGCGGCGACCGGGCAGGCCGTCTTCGAGGGCAACTCGATCGCCGTGGTGCTCAACCGGATCCTCAACCACGAGGTCGACGTCAGCATGATGCCCGAGCCGCTGCGCGGAGTCGTGCGGTCGGCGCTGGCCAAGGCGCCCGCCGAGCGGCCCTCGGCCGACCAGATCCTGCTGCGGCTGCTCGGCCAGCCCGAGTCGGTGAGCGCGTCCACCGCCCTGCTCACCCGGGGCGTCCAGGTGGCGAGCGACGACACCACGCCGTTCAAGCGGGTCTCCGCGACCCGGATCGAGCCCCGGGCCGGCCTGACCGGCTCCAGGTCGGGTGAGTCCCCCGCGGACGTCACCCCACGCCAGGGGGCGTCCGCGCGCACCGCCGGGACGTCCTCCACCGGTTCGGGGACGTCCTCACAAGGTTCTGGGACGTCTTCGGAGTCTCCGGAGACGTCCGTGCGGAACCCCGTGCCGCCCGAGCCATGGGAGGGGACGTCCGCGCAGGCCGGGGGCGCGCCGGTGCCCTGGACGTCGGAAGGTCCGGCCGCGCCCGGCACCCGGCCGGGGTCTCCGGCACGCCGGGGGCGGCGCCGGATGTGGTGGGCCGCGCTGGCCGTCACGCTGCTCCTGATCGCCGGCGCCGTGCTCGTGGCCGTGGCGAACGGCTGGCCACAGCGGGCGTTCGGCGGCCAGCGGCAGGCCGGGATCACGGGCAGCCCGACCTCGCCGGGGCCGTTCACCAGCGTGGTCGACAAGGTGGCGACGACCGGCAAGCTGGTGATCGGCGTGAAGGGCGACCTGCCGGGCATCGGCCTGGAGCGCAACGGCGGGTTCGAGGGCTTCGACGTCGAGCTGGGCAGGCGGATCGCGACCGAGCTGGGGGCACGACAGACGGCGTTCGTCAGGGTCTCGCGCGGCGACAGGGCCGACACGCTGGCCGACGGCACGGTGGACCTGGTGCTGGCCACCTACTCCATCGACAGGAGCGAGATCGGATTCGCCGGCCCCTACTACCTGGCCCACCAGGACCTCCTGGTCCGCGACGGCGCCGGCATCGACTCCCTGGCCGACCTCAAGGGCCGCAAGATCTGCGCCCCCGACAGCCCGTCGGTCGGCAGGGTGCAGGCCAAGGTGCGGGTGGAGCCGGTGCCGGCCGGCGACTACGCCCAGTGCATGGACCTGCTGAGGAGCGGCCAGGTCGACGCGGTGCCCGGCGACGACCTCATCCTGGCGGGGTTCGCCGGCCGCGAGAACCTCCGCTACAAGATCCTCGGCGCCAAGCTCACCGACGAGCGCTACGCCGTCGGCATCAAGCGGGGTGACGTCAAGACCTGCAAGGCGGTCAAGGCCGTGATCGCCGACCTCTACGTCTCTGGCACCATGAAACAGCTCCTCACCAGGCACTTCGGCAAGGTCGACTTCGCTCCGGAGCTGAAGGTGCCCGCGATGGAGCCCTGCGGATGACGAGCGGGTAACATCCGAAAGTCAACCAACATCCCGTGAGTTAGGGGAAGGCCATGGCCACGCCCGTCAAGGTGACCGTCACCGGAGCCGCCGGTCAGATCGGCTACGCGCTGCTGTTCCGCATCGCGTCGGGCCAGCTGCTGGGCGCGAACGTGCCGGTCAAGCTGAGCCTGCTGGAGATCCCCCAGGCGGTGAAGGCGGCCGAGGGCACCGCCATGGAGCTCGACGACTGCGCCTTCCCGCTGCTGTCGGGCATCGAGATCACCGACAGTCCCGACGTGGCCTTCGCCGGCGCCAACGTGGCGCTGCTGGTGGGCGCCATGCCGCGTAAGGCCGGCATGGAGCGCGGCGACCTGCTCGGCGCCAACGGCGGCATCTTCGGCCCGCAGGGCAAGGCGATCAACGACCACGCGGCCGACGACATCAGGGTCCTGGTCGTCGGCAACCCGGCCAACACCAACGCGCTCATCGCCCAGCAGAACGCCCCCGACGTGCCCGCCGAGCGCTTCACCGCGATGACCCGCCTCGACCACAACCGCGCGCTGTCGCAGCTCGCGGCGAAGCTCCAGGTGCCGGTGACCGAGATCAGGCACATGACGATCTGGGGCAACCACTCCGCCACGCAGTACCCCGACCTCTACCGCGCCGAGGTGGGCGGCAAGATCGCGGCCGAGCAGGTCGACGGCGAGTGGCTGCGCGACACGTTCATCCCGACCGTCGCCAAGCGCGGCGCGGCCATCATCGAGGCGCGCGGCGCCTCGTCGGCGGCCTCGGCGGCCAACGCGGCGATCGACCACGTCCACGACTGGGTCAACGGCACCGACTGGACCTCCGCCGCGGTGGTCTCCGACGGCTCCTACGGGGTGCCGGAGGGTCTCATCTCGTCGTTCCCGGTGCGCGCGGTGGACGGCAGGTTCGAGATCATCCAGGGGCTTGAGATCGACGCCTTCTCCCGCGAGCGCATCGACGCCAGCGTCGGCGAGCTCATCGAGGAGCGCGACGCGGTCAGGTCCCTCGGCCTCATCTAGACTCCCGCCCCGCAGTACGACCCCGGCCCCGGCCGACCGTTGACCCGGTCAGTCGGGGCTTTCCGTCACGGTGCAGGGAGCGCTCGGTTCCGACGCCGGAGCCGGGATCGGCGTGACGAAGACCACGGCCGCTCCGGCGCTCAGGCTGCCCAGGATGACGAGGACGGCGAAGAGCAGCTTCGTGACCCTTGGTGAAAAGCCCCTCACATTTCGGTATCAGAGCATATATCTGGCGGCTGTATACCTCATTTGCCGGAAAGCGCTGCCCAGGCATCGGAGACGATGTCGCGCAGCGCCGGCCGCTCGGCCTTCCAGCCCAGCTCACGCTGGATTTTCGCCGAGGAGGCGACCAACTCGGCGGGGTCGCCGTCGCGGCGCGGCCCGAGGACGGCGGGGATCTCGTGACCGGTGACCTCGCGGCAGACGGAGATCACCTCCTGGACGGAGAAGCCGGCGCCGCTGCCGAGGTTGTAGATCGTGTGCGCTCCCTCGGTGACCGCCTCCAGTGCCAGCAGGTGGGCGCGGGCGAGGTCGGCCACATGGATGTAGTCGCGAACGCACGTTCCGTCGGAAGTGGGGTAGTCGGTGCCGAAGACGCTCACCGACTCGCGCTCGCCGGTGGCGACTTTGAGCACGTTGGGGATGAGATGGGTCTCGATCGCGTGCCGCTCGCGGTAGCGGCCGTAGGCGCCGGCCACGTTGAAGTAACGCAGGCTGACGGCCCCGAGCCCGCGCAGCCCCGCGTACGCGGTGAGCGCGGTGTCGACGGCCAGCTTGGAGGCGCCGTAGGGGTTGGTGGGCCGGGTCGGGTCGGTCTCCAGGATGGGGGAGCGCTCCGGCTCGCCGTAGGTGGCCGCCGTGGAGGAGAACACGATCCGGCGCACGCCCCGCTCGTGCATCGCCTCCAGCAGTGCCAGCGTGCCGCCGAGGTTGTGCGACCAGTAGAGACCGGGATCGGCCACCGACTCGCCGACCAGCGACTTGGCCGCGAAGTGCAGCACCGCGTCGACGCCCGCCAGAGTGTCGCCGGGCTCGCTGATCGACCCCTGGACGAACCGGGCCCCCTCCGGCACCGCGTCGGCGTGCCCGGTCGACAGGTCGTCGAGCACGGTCACCTCGTGGCCCGCCTCGACGAGTTGCGCCGCGACGACACTGCCGACATATCCGGCACCCCCGGTCACCAGCAGTCTCATGTCCACCCCTGTTGGAATATGTTTGATTTTGTACGGCTCGCCGTTCAGCATACGTGGGAAAGGCGTTGAGTACGCTGCCAACCACCATGTTTGACACCGTCGTCGCCAATATCGTCCTGGTCCTGCTCTTCATTCTGGTCGGCGGTTTCTTCGCGGCCGCCGAGATGGCGATGGTCACCCTGCGCGAGAGCCAGGTGCGCAAGCTCGCCCAGCACGGCCGCCGGGGAGAGCGGGTGGCCAAACTGGCCCGTGACCCCAACCGGTTCCTGTCGGCCGTGCAGATCGGGGTGACGGTCGCCACCATGCTGTCGGCCGCGTTCGGCGCCGACCGGCTCGGCATGCAGCTCGCGCCCGTCCTGGAGCGGTGGGGGGCGCCGGCCGCGCTCGCCGACGTGCTCGCGCTCGTCCTGGTCACGCTGGCCATCTCGTACGTGTCGCTGGTGCTCGGCGAGCTGGCGCCCAAGCGGCTGGCCAGGCAGCGGGCCGAGGGCTTCGCGCTGTTCGTGGCGCCCTTCCTCGACCGGATCGCCGCCCTGTCGCGGCCGATCATCTGGGCGCTGTCGAAGTCGACCGACGGCGTGGTCAGGCTGCTGGGCGGCAACCCGCAGGCCGACACCGAGGAGGTGACCACCGAGGAGCTGCGCGACATGGTGGTCGGCCACACCGACCTCACGGCCGACGAGCGCCACCTGATCGCCGAGGTGTTCGCCGCCGGCAAGCGTCAGTGTCGCGAGGTGATGCTGCCGCGGACGGAGGTCGAGTTCATGGAGGCCGACACCCCGCTCGCCGAGGCGGCGGTGCTGGTGGCGGCGCTGCCCCACTCGCGCTTCCCGGTCTACCGCGAGTCCTACGACGAGGTCATCGGGTTCGTGCACGTGCGCGACCTGCTCGACCCGGTGCTCACCGGCCGCATCGAGCCGATCAGCGAGCTGGTGCCGATCAGGCCGGTCAAGTTCGTGCCCGCCTCCAAGCGGGTGCTCACCACCCTGTCGGAGATGCGCGACGAGGGACACCACCTGGCCATCGTGGTCGACGAGTACGGCGGCACGGCCGGCATCGTCACCCTTGAGGACCTGGTCGAGGAGCTGATCGGCGACATCAGGGACGAGTACGACGTCGAGGGCGACACTGTCGTCCTCCCGGCCGGCGAGATCGAGATCGACGGGCTGACCAACCTCAACGACTTCGCCGCCGAGACCGGCATCAAGCTGCCCAGCGGGCCGTACGAGACGCTGGGAGGGTTCGTGATGGCCGTGCTCGGGCACGTCCCCACCGTGGGTGAGAAAGTGGAGGTGCCGGGCTTCGAGCTGACCGTCACCGAGCTCGACGGCCGCCGCATCGCCCGCGTGAGAGTGAAACGCCGACCTGTCATCGAGTCGGCGACCGACCAGGATTCCTGACACAATTACCTGCTATGGCCAGACCTCGTGTTCTTTCCGGCATCCAGCCCACCGCGGACTCCTTCCACCTGGGCAACTACCTGGGTGCGGTCCGTCAATGGGTTCCGCTGCAGGAGACCCACGACGCCTTCTACTGTGTGGTCGATCTGCACGCGATCACCGTGCCGACCGACCCGGCCGACCTGCGCCGCCGCACCCGTGTGGCCGCCGCGCAGCTGTTCGCCGCCGGGCTCGACCCCGAGCGGTCGACCCTGTTCGTGCAGTCGCACGTGCGCCAGCACACGGAGCTGGCCTGGATCCTGAACTGCCTGACCGGCATGGGCGAGGCCGGCCGGATGACGCAGTTCAAGGACAAGGCGGCCAGGTTCGGGGAGAGCGCCGCCAGCGTCGGCCTCTTCACCTACCCGATTCTGATGGCCGCCGACGTCCTCATCTACCAGGCCGACAGCGTGCCCGTCGGCGCCGACCAGAAGCAGCACCTCGAGCTGACCCGTGACCTGGCCCAGCGCTTCAACCACCGCTTCGGTGACACGTTCACGATGCCCGAGCCGTACATCCTCAAGGAGGTCGAGAAGATCACCGACCTCCAGGACCCGACGGCCAAGATGTCCAAGTCGTCGTCCAGCCCGGCGGGCATCCTCGACGTGCTGGAGCAGCCCGGTCCGCTGCGCAAGAAGGTGATGCGCGCGGTCACCGACACCGGCTCCGAGGTGTTCTTCGACGAGGAGAATAAACCCGGTGTGTCCAACCTGCTGCGCATCCAGTCGGCGCTGACCGGCACGCCGATCCCCGAGCTGGTCACCCGCTACCAGGGCCAGGGCTACGGCGCCTTCAAGAAGGACGTGGCCGAGGCGGTGGCCGACACCTTCACGCCGATCCGCGAGCGTACGGAGAAGCTGCTGTCGGACGAGACCGAGCTCGACCGGCTGCTGGCGATCGGCGCCGAGCGCGCCCGCCAGGTCGCCGAGCAGACCATGATCGAGGTCCGCGACCGCATCGGCTTCCTGCCCACCTGACGGCCGGCGACGAGCACGATGTCAGGCCTGACCGAGCGGATCGCGGCGGCGAAGGCCAAGGGGCGCCGCCTGGTCGAAGACTGGAGGGTCCGGCGCCCCTGGCTCGACCATCTGATCAGGACCGTCCAGCGCTATGAGCTCCAGAGCGGCAACCGGCTGGCGGGCGCGGTCACCTACTTCGCGTTCCTGTCGTTCTTCCCGCTGATCGCGCTGGCCTTCGCGGTGCTCGGCTACGTCCTGAGCAACGACCAGAACGCCATCGACGCGTTGACCCAGGTCATCGACGACCAGTTTCCCGGCTTCGCCGAGCAGCTCGACATCAACGGCATCGCGCAGGCGAAGGGGACCGCCGGGATCATCGGCCTGCTCGGCCTGCTCTACGCCGGGCTGGGCGCCGTCGACGCGCTGCGCGGAGCGCTGCGCGAGATCTCGATGACGACCACGCCGCCGCTCAACTTCTTCCTCGGCAAGCTGCGCGACCTGCTCTCGCTCATCCTGCTCGGGCTGACCATCCTGGCCTCGGTGGCGGTCTCCGGGTTCGCCACGCAGGCGACGACGACGGTGGTGAGCTTCCTCAACCTCGACGCCACGGGGTTCAACACCGGAGGGTTGTTCCTCGCCGGGCTCGCGGCCGGGCTGGCCGCCGACTGGCTGATCTTCGTGATCGTGCTGGGCTGGGTCGCCCCGCCGCTCGGGTCCTTCCGTTACGTCGCCCGTGGCGCGTTGCTCGGCGCGATCGGGTTCGGGCTGCTCAAGCAACTGGCTGGGCTGCTGCTGAGCCACACGCTCGGCAACCCGCTGTACGGCACGTTCGCGGTCATCGTGGGCCTGCTGCTCTGGATCAACTTCTCGGCCCGGCTCGCGCTCTACGTCGCCGCCTGGACGGCGACGGCGGGGCTCAGCCCCCCTCCCGCGCCCTCGCCGATCCCGTCGAGCGGGTCGCCGGAGGACGAACCCTCGAAGAACGGGGCGCCGCCTGGGCAGACGGGCGGCTCCTCAGCGGCGTGAGCGCTTGCGGCGGATGCCGTACCAGAGCCACGTCACCCCGAGCAGCAGCCCGCCGCCGACCACGGCCGAGCCCACCAGGCGGCTGGTATCGGTCCGCTGGGACGCGTCGAGCATCGGCGGCGGCTTGACGGGCGACGAGGCGGCCGGCGACGCGGTGACCTGACGCTGCACCGGCGGCTTGACGGGGAGCGGGTCGACCAACTGGCCGACCGGTGTGACCTTGCCCCTGGCGGCGAAGCCCCAGTCGAGGAGGTCGGCCACCTCGTCCCAGAAGTAGCCCTCGTGCCGCATGATCGTGACGATGATCGTGTGGCCGTCGCGCGTGGCCGCGCCGATGAAGCTGCCCTGCGCCTTCGACGTCCAGCCGTTCTTGACGCCGATCATGCCCTTGTAGCGCCAGAGCAGCTTGTTGTGGTTGCTGATCTCGTAGTAGTTCTTGGGCGCCGGGAACTTGGCGGTCTTGGTGCTGATGTATCGCCGGAAGTCAGGGTTGGCGAGGCCGGCCCGCGCGATCAGCGCCAGGTCGTAGGCCGAGCTGCTCTGCCCCGGCTTGTCCAGGCCGCTGGGCGTCTTGGCCACGGTGTCGTTCGCCTGCAGGCGCTTGGCCAAGGTGTTCATGTCACGCAGCGTCTTCTCCAGGCCGCCGTTCGTCTCGGCCAGCGCCATGGCGGCGTCGTTGCCGGACGACATCATCAGCGCCTTGAACAGGTCGTCCACCTTGTAGATGGGCTTGGTGGTCAGCCCGACCGCGCTGCCCTCCTGGTTGGCCGCGTTGCGGCTCGGCCTGACCGTGAGCTTCTTGTCGAGCAGGGGGATGAGCGTGAGCGCGGTCAGCGCCTTGAGCGTGCTGGCCGGGAGGAGACGGCCGTGTGGGTTCTTCGCCGCGAGCACCTGCCCGGTCTCGGCGTCGGCGATCACGTACGAGGTGGCCTTGCTCTTCGGCGGCGCCTTGACTCCGTCGGGGGCGACGAGTCCACGGCTGCTCAGCGACTCGCCCCCGATCGGGGTGGCAGGAGCGGCGTGGGCGCCCCCGGTGAGAGCGACCGTCGTGAGGAGTGCCGCGGCAGGCACCAGTTTCGTCCACATGGCGGGTCTCAGAGTAGCTTCGAGTCATAGCCCATGTGGCGACACATCCCCCGAAGGTCACACCTCGATACAAGAGAGATGGTTATGTCGCGAAAGATCGCCGGATTCCTCATCGTTCTCGGCGTTTTCATGATCTTCGAGTGGATCAATCTTGGGTTTAACCTGGCAGACGGCCATGAGACCGGCTTCTATGTGGTGCACGGCATCCTGATCGTGGTCAACGTCGTGCTGGGGGTGGTGCTCGGCGTCATCGGGTGGAGGGGTCTCCGCAGAGCGCGCGGCGAGTGATCCGGTGCAGCTCGTCGGCCTCCTCGCGGGAGTCGCCGATGGAGGTGAACCCCAGCTTGCCGTGCTCGGGGATGGCTCCCAGGAGGTGGAAGACGTTGCCGGTGCGGCCGGCCGGGTCGAACCCGAGCCCGAGCCGCTCCGCCATCCGCACGACCTCGCCGGGAGTGCGTCCCCGCAGGCAGGCGGCGGCGCAGTTGTCGGTCGCGGTGTAGTACTTCGGCTGGTCGCCGACCATCAGCAGGCCGGTGTCCGGGTCGTAGGAGGCGCCGGTCGTCAGCAACGCGGCCCCGAAGGGGTGGGTGGTGCCGCCGATGCGCAGGTTGATCTCGCAGAGCAACGCGGCGTAACCCGCGTCGGTCTTCATCGCGAAGAAGTCCATCCCGAACAGCCCCACCACGCCCCGCTCCGCCAGGATCCGCGCGATCCGGTCGGCCGAGTCGCCGACCTCGGCCCGGTACTCGGGAGCCGCCGGAAACGTGCAGCCCTGGTAGACGTCGTTGTTGACGCCGCCGAGCACCTGGTCGTGCGTGGCGACCACGTCGTGGTGGCCTCCCGGCGTGATCCGGGCCAGCGCGCTCGGATAGTAGAGCGGCCGGTGCTCGATGAACTCCTCGACCACGCCGCCCCGCTCGGCGATCTTGGCGGTGAAGCTCTCCCAGGTCTCGCCCGCGGCCGAGAAGCTGGTGCCCTGCCGGTCGCTCTTGCTGACGATGGCGTTGCCCAGGCCCGAGTAGCCGTCGTTCAGCTTGACCATGACCCGGTCGCCGGGGAGCGACTCCAGGGCGTCCTCGATCGCGGCCACCGTGCGCACGTCGCCGAACCCTCTGGCCATCGGCACGCCGGCCTCCAGCCCGACCTCGCGTGAGCCGCTCTTGGAGCCGTAGTAGGCGAGCGACGTGGCCGGACCGTAGATGGGGACGTTGAGTGACGAGGCGAGCTCCTCCTCCAGGGTGCTGAGCACGAACGGCACGATCCAGGCGTCGCCGTCGATGGCCGCGCGCACCCGCTCGATCGCGTCGGGGCGGGAGAGCAGCGTTCTGGTCAGCGGCTGGGAGGTGGGGTCGTCGAGGCTGATCAACGTCAGCCGGGCGGCGGCGTCGGCCGGGTCGGGCAGGAAGCCGAAGTAGTAGTCGACGATGTCCGGATCGATGGGCGCGGAGGAGAGGTAGACCACCTTGACCCTGGGCTCGCGGAGCGTGAGCAGGAGGAAGAGGAGACGCTCCTCGTACCACCTGGCTCCGGTGATGCGGCGCAACTCGTCCTGCGGCAGAGAGAGCGAGGGCACGACCACCAGGGTCCCCTCGCTCGGCTCGAAGATGCTCAACTGTGCATACTTCTCCCCGAACGGGATTTTAGTGATCATAATGCGAGTGAAACACGCATTCTTCTCAGAAACAGCCATCGCCGCAGTGTGATGACCATGTCGGAAGGTGACAGGATTCGGAATCGTGGAGCACGTTTGGAAGTGGGCTCATCGGGTCACCTGCTAATGATCCCTTATGACTATTTCCTGATCAACTCTGTGCTCACTCAGCGTGACGGCCCATGGTTACGGGCATGCCGTCGGCTAACTTTTGGTGTAGTTGTCGGCGAAGCACCTCGCGAGAGCGATAAAGTCGAAGCATCGCCATCGGGCTCATGGCTCACCGCCAGCAGGGTCCAGGCTGCGGCGGCTCTCCCACACACTGGGGGCCGAGGCCCGCGACCCGTGTTGACGATCCCTGACACCGGATCCCAGGGATGAGGGTTCGATTTCATCGGCTGCTGCCCTGATCGGACAGCCGCCACAAGTGAGACCACCGACGGACAAAAAACGATATTTGTTGCTATGAGCCGCGTGACGGTGGGTAGAGGCCGTCGCACGGCACGTGACGGGACGGTGACTGATGCAGGGGCGTGAGCTGCGGGGGGAACTCGACGCGTTCCTGGCGGAGCACGAGCGGGAGCTGGTGGCGTTCCGGCGCGACCTGCACATGCATCCTGAGCTGGCCTTCGCCGAATATCGGACGACGCAGCGGATCGCCGAGCGGCTGACCGCCGCCGGTCTGGTGCCGTCCGTGCTGCCGAGAGGCAGTGGAGTCATCTGCGACGTGGGCAGCGGCGACGGCCCCACCATCGCGCTCCGCGCCGACATCGACGCGCTGGCCCTCGCGGACGAGAAGGACGTGTCCTACCGCTCGACCGCCCCCGGCGCCTGCCACGCGTGCGGGCACGACGTGCACACCGCCATCCTGCTCGGCACCTCGATCTTCCTCGCCCAGCAGGCCGCGGCCGGCCTGCTGCCCGGCCGGGTCCGGCTCATCTTCCAGCCCGCCGAGGAGCTGCCCGGCGGCGCGCTCGAGGTCATGGCCCACGGCGGCATCAGCGGCGTCGACCGCATCTTCGGCCTGCACTGCGACCCGCGCGTCGACGTCGGCCAGATCGGGCTCAAGGCCGGTCCCATCACCTCGGCCTGCGACAAGCTGGTCATCAGGGTGTCGGGCCCCGGCGGTCACACCGCGCGGCCGCACCTGACGGCCGACCTCGTCTTCGCCCTCGCCAAGATCCTCACCGAGCTGCCCGCCGCCCTGTCCCGCCGCGTCGACCCGCGCAGCTCGCTCAGCCTGGTCTGGGGCAAGGTCGTGGCCGGTTCGGCGGCCAACGCGATCCCCGACGACGGCGTGGCCGAGGGCACCGTCCGCTGCCTCGACGAGAACGCCTGGCACGCCGCGCCCGACCTCATCAAGGCCCTCCTCGACTCCGTCGCCGGCGCCTACGGCGTCGAGGCCACGATGGAATACACCCGGGGCGTGCCGCCGGTGGTCAACGACGAGATGAGCATCGAGATGCTGGCCGAGGCGGCCCAGCGCGCGCTGGGCACCGGGTCGGTCGTCGCCACCCAGCAGTCGCTGGGCGGCGAGGACTTCGCCTGGTACCTCGAGTCGATCCCCGGCGCCTTCGCCCGGCTCGGCACCCGGTCGCCGGGCGGGCTCACGCACGACATCCACCAGGGCACCTTCGACGTGGACGAGGACGCGATCGGCATGGGCGTCCGCCTCATGGCCGCCACCGCGCTCACCGCCCTGTGGGAGTCACGGCCGGTCACGGTCACCGAAGAGTCGGTCACCACTCCGGCCTGACGCCACCACCACTCGGGCCTGACGCCGGCACCACTCCGGGCCGGCGCCACGGCCACTCCGGGCTGAGCGCCGCCCTGGCCCGGACTCCGGGCCAGGGCGGCTCGCTGGTCAGGTCAGCTTGCCGACCGCCACGGGCAGAGTGAGTGACGAGCGCGACGGTGAGAGGGTGATCCTGGTCCCCTCCGGATAGCGCAGCGTGTAGTCGCGGTCCGTGGAGATGATCACCAGGCCCAGTTGGTGTCCCTTCTTGAACACGTAGTCCGTCGGCTGCAGGTCCCAGTCGAAGGAATACTCGCGGCCGGGGCGTACGGGCTCGGTCCGGTCCGCGCGGTTCCGGTTGCGGACGTCCAGCCAACCCCTGGTGACGATCTTGTACGGGGTCGTGGCGGTGCCCAGCCGGCGCAGCGCGGTGCAGCCCGTGTCACCCGGCACGCCCTCGCCGTAGCAGAGCGTCTCGCCGGTGGGGACGAGCGTGCCGTTCGCCCGGACGTCCGTGCCGTAGTCGACGAGCAGCGCCGTCAGGTACGGCGACGAGCCGTCCGCCATCGAGGCCCGGACCGACACCGTGGGCGTGCCCGAGATCCGGACGTCCGCCGGTAGTTCGGAGGTGACGTAGGCCAGACGGTTGGGGTCGGCGGCGGGGAAGGACTGCACCAGATCCTCGGCCGTGCGCGCCTTCTGGTCGGTGAAGGTCTCCTTGGCGCCGTGCGGACGGGGGAGCAGGCCGAGCTTCGCGCCCGCGGCCGGCCGCAGGCGGACCGGGGTGGCGCCGGGCACCGGCCAGGAACGGTACCGGCCCCACTCGCCGGGGCCGGTCTCGACGTCGGCCTGCGGCTCACGCATGATGCCGCTGTCGATCCCGTACAGCCAGTGGTCGAACCAGCCGTGCAGCTGGCGCAGCCACTCGACGGTACGGAGGCTGAAGGGGTTCATGTGGGTGCCCTGGTGCAGCCAGATCTTGCGCGGGACGTTCCGCTGGGAGATGGCGTACCACCACTGGGCGAACTGCTTGGTCTTGACGTTCCAGTCGTTGAGCCCGTGCACCAGGAAGACGCTGGCCTTCACCTTGCGCACGTCGTTGAGGTAGTTGCGGGAGTCCCAGAACGGGCTGTAGTCGCCGGTGATCCGGTCCTGGGCCGCCGTGAGGTGGTCGACGACCGGGCCGCACACCTGCTGGCCGTCGGCCCGGGTGAGCACGTACTTGGCCAGTACGTCGGCGTCCTCGCCCTGGAAGCCGCCCGGCGCGAGCACGCCGCCGTTGGCCCGGTAGTAGTCGTACCAGGAGGAGATCGCGGCGATCGGCACGATCGTCTCCAGGCCCTTGACGCCGGTCGCGGCGACCGCGTTGGGCAGGGTGCCGTTGTAGGAGACGCCGATCATCCCGACCTTGCCGGTCGACCAGGTGGCCGAGACCGGCTCGCCCTCGGGGGTGAAGCCCTTGGCGCGGCCGTTCAGCCAGTCGATGGCGGCCTTCGGGCCGGCGGTCTCGTTGCGGTCGCCGGTGGTGGGGCAGCCGGTGGCCCGGCCGCTGCCGAGGTTCTCCACCAGTGCGATCGCGTAGCCGCGCGGCACGAAGTAGTTGTCGTAGTAGCCGTCGAAGGGGCCGTCGAAGGGCTCGGCGGCGAGCTTGTCCGTGGGAGCCGAGCGCAGGTTGGGCAGCGGGTTGCCGTTCGCGTCGACGTCCACCGGGTGGTTGGCGACGTCGTTGCCGCCCGCGTAGTAGGGGCTGGCCTCCATGATCACGGGGACCTTGAGGCCCTGCTCGGTCTCCTTGGGGCGCAGGATGTCGACGGCGACCCGGTCGGGCCTGCCGTCGCTGTCGCTGTCGGTCCCCTCCACCTCGACGTAGACGGTCTGCTTGATCGCGTCGGCCCGGGAGAAGACCGGCTGGGTGGCGTTGTCCGCGACGCTGATCGACGGCGCGGCCGCTGTGGCGGGTGTCGTGGTCATGGCCAGTGCGAGGACCGCTACCAGCGGCACGGCCAGCACCTTACGAGGATGCATGAGAGCTCCAGAGGAAATTCCACCTTTGCTCGGAATCTCTGCCATGATCGACCGGACGGCAAGGGCCCCTCCAACGTCAAAGTTGGGCAAAGCTTCCGCATGTGTCGCGTGTCACGCGGCCATGGATTCAGGTCACGGACACGAGTGATGTCGATAACGGAGCGGTTTCGACCCTGTGTGCCGGTTTGGTCTGCCCTGGTCAAGCAACTATCTTCCGTGCAGGGTTGCCGTACATTTCTTCGCGCCCGCGATGAAGTTTGGCGGCGGGGAAGACGGAAGGAGTCGCCTTGCTCAGCAAGCGATTCGGCAGGATGGCCGTCGGCGCGATGGCCGGCACCATGCTCATGGCGGCCGCGGCCTGCGGCGGCAACACGGGGGCGGAGCCCACGACCAGTGCTCAGCCGAGCGGAGACGCCTCCAGCGAGGCGCCGAAGGGGGCTCTCAAGGTCGGCCTGGCCTTCGACATCGGCGGGCGCGGCGACAAGTCCTTCAACGACTCGGCCTACGCCGGCCTGGAGAAGGCCAAGACGGAGCTGGGCGCGGAGATCAAGGAGCTGAGCCCGGCGTCCGATGGCTCCAACCGCGGTGAGCTGCTCCGTCAGCTGGCCGACGCGGGCTACAACCCGATCATCGGCGTCGGCTTCGCCTACGGCGACGACATCAAGAAGACGGCCGAGGAATACCCGGAGATCCAGTTCGCGGTCGTCGACTCGGCCTCCAACGCCGCCAACGTGACCGGCCTGCTGTTCGCCGAGGAGCAGGGCTCCTACCTGGCGGGCGTCGCCGCCGCGACCAAGGCCGAGAGCGGCCACGTCGGCTTCGTCGGCGGCGTCGAGAACGACCTGATCAAGAAGTTCGAGGCGGGCTTCGTGGCCGGCGTCAAGTCGGTCAAGAGCGATGCCAAGATCGACGTGAAGTATCTCAGCCCTGACGGCGACTTCACCGGCTTCAAGGCCCCCGACAAGGGCAAGGTCGTGGCCGAGAAGATGTACCAGGACGGCGCGGAGGTCGTCTACCACGCCTCCGGCGACTCCGGCCTCGGCGTCTTCCAGGCGGCGGCCGCGGCCAAGAAGAAGGCCATCGGCGTCGACTCCGACCAGCGCCAGACCATCAAGGAGACCGACCTGCAGTCGGTCATCATGACCTCGATGCTCAAGCGCGTGGACGTCGGCGTGTTCGAGTACGTCAAGGCCTTCCAGGGCGGCGCCAAGGGCGGCAGCAACGTCATCTACGACCTCAAGGTCGACGGCGTGGGCCTGGCCACCACCGGTGGCGAGATCGACGACATCAAGGACAAGCTCGACGCAGCCAAGAAGGACATCGTCGACGGCAAGATCACGGTTCCGGCCAAGCCGTAACCAGGGCAGGACTTTCGACCGAAGGCCCGGAGACCACGGCTTCCGGGCCTTCTGTCTTATCCCGCCGGTCTAGGAGAGACCCCATGAGCTCGGACCCCCTCGCCGCGGCGCGACCCGCCGTGGAGCTGGCGGGCATCACCAAACGCTTCCCCGGCGTCGTCGCCAACCACGACGTCTGCCTCACCGTCGAACCCGGCACGGTGCACGCGATCGTCGGCGAGAACGGCGCGGGCAAGTCCACCCTGATGAAGATCCTCTACGGCATGCAGCAGCCGGACGAGGGCACCATCAAGGTCAACGGCCAGGAAGTCGCCTTCCGTACGCCGAGTGACGCCATCGCGGCCGGGATCGGCATGGTTCACCAGCACTTCATGCTGGCCGACAACTTCACCGTGCTGGAGAACATCGTCCTCGGCGCCGAGCCGTCGAAGGGCCTCGTGCTCGACTCGGGCCGGGCCCGCGAGCGTGTCAAGGAGCTGGCCGCCGGCCACGGCCTGCAGGTCGGCCCCGACCGACTGGTCGAGGACCTCGGCGTCGGCGACCGGCAGCGGGTGGAGATCCTCAAGGTCCTCTACCGCGGCGCCCGCATCCTGATCCTCGACGAGCCGACCGCGGTGCTCGTGCCGCAGGAGGTCGACGAGCTCTTCGAGACCCTCCGGGAGCTCAAGGCCGGTGGCCTCACCGTCATCTTCATCTCGCACAAGCTCGACGAGGTGCTGAGCATCGCCGACGCGATCACCGTGATCCGGCGCGGCACCACGGTCACCAGCGTCGATCCGCGCGAGGTCACCGCCCGGCAGCTGGCCGAGCTCATGGTCGGCAGCGAGCTGCCCACCCCGGAGACCCGCGAGTCGACGGTGACCGACACCGTGATGCTCAAGGTGTCCGGCCTGACCATCGAAGCCGACGGCCACCGGCCGATCCCGAAGGGCGCCTCGGTCTCCGCCTACGCCGACCGGCTCCGCGCTGAGGGCAAGCGGCTGCTGCTGGACGACGTGTCGTTCGAGATCCACCGGGGCGAGATCCTCGGCATCGCCGGGGTCGAGGGCAACGGCCAGTCCGAGCTGATCGAGGCGATCATGGGCATGCGCCCCGCCCACGGCGACATCGCGCTCGGCGGCGAGGACATCACGTCCTGGTCGACGCTGAAGCGCCGCGAGTCGGGCATCGGCTACATCCCCGAGGACCGTCACCGCCAGGGGCTGCTGCTGGAGGCGTCGCTCTGGGAGAACCGCGTGCTCGGCCACCAGACCAGGCCACCCGCGCGCAGCGGCATCTGGATCAACCGGCGCGCCTCCAAGGCCGACACCGAGCGCATCGTCAAGGACTACGACGTGCGCACACCGAGTGTCGACACCCTGGCCCTGGCCCTGTCGGGCGGCAACCAGCAGAAGCTGATCGTCGGCCGCGAGATGAGCAGCGAGCCGACGTTCCTCATCGCCGCCCACCCCACCCGGGGCGTCGACGTGGGCGCGCAGGCCGCCATCTGGGACCACCTGCGCAACGCCCGGGCCGCCGGCCTGGCCGTGCTGCTGATCTCGGCGGACCTCGACGAGCTGATCGGCCTGTCCGACACTCTGCACGTGATCTACAAGGGGCGGCTCGTCGCCCGGCTCGACCCTTCCGATGTCACGCCCGAGCGGCTTGGCGGCTACATGACCGGTGCCATCACCGGCACTGAGGAGACGTGATGCCCGCAGGGCTCTTCCGGGCGCTGCTGACCGTCGCAGGCGCCGTCGCCGCCATCGTGGTGGCCATCGCCATCTCCAGCGTGGCGATCCTGGCGGCGGGCGCCAGCCCGACGCAGGCGTTCGCCGCGTTCTTCGACTTCGGCGAGACCGAGCGCTCGGTGGTCAACGGCATCGCGACCATGCTCAATCGGTCGGTGCCGCTGTTCATCGCCGGCCTGGCGGTGGCCATCGGGTTCCGGATGAACCTCTTCAACATCGGCGTCGAGGGACAGTACAAGATCGCGGCCGTCTGCGCCGCCTACGTCGGCTCGCTGTTCGTGGCGCCCGCCCCGATCCAGATCCTGGTGATCATCGTGGTGGCCGCGGCAGTGGGCGGCCTGTACGCGCTCATCCCGGCCGTGATGAAGGTGACGCGGGGGGTGAACGAGGTCATCTCCACGATCATGCTCAACTTCATCGCGATCCAGCTGGCCGCTTTCCTCGTCCGTGGTCCCTTCACCGGCCAGCGGACCGAGGGCCAGCTCACCACCAACACGCCGCTGCTGCCCGAGTCGGCCTGGTTCCCCAACCTCAACGTGCTGTTCGAGCTGTTCGGGCTGCCCGCGCCCCGTGGCGGCGGGCTGTGGGGGTTCCTGGCGGTGGCGATCCTGCTGGGCATGGGCATCTGGGTGCTGCTGGAGCGCACCAGGTTCGGCTTCGACGTCAAGGCCAGCGGCCTCAACCCGTCGGCCGCGCTGGCCTCGGGCGTCAACCCGAAGAAGATGGTCATCTCGGCGATGGTGCTGTCCGGCGCGGTCGCGGGACTGATCGGGCTGCCCGAGATCCTCGGCGACAAGCACACCTTCGGCTCCAACTTCACTCCCGGCCTGGGCTTCCTGGGCATCGCGGTCGCGCTGCTGGGCCGCAACAAGCCCGCCGGCATCGCGGTCGCCGCCCTGCTCTTCGGCTTCCTCGACCGCGCGCAGGGGCCGCTGCAGTTCGCCAGCGTGCCCCCCTCGGTCATCATGATCATGCAAGGCGCGATCGTTCTCCTGGTGGTCATCGCCAACGAGATCACCAGCAGGATCGCGGTGCGGCACGAGGAACGGCGGGCCGCGCAGCAGCTCGGCAGGAACACTCCCGTTGAGGTGGCAGCATGACGACCGTCGCATCGACCAAGGTGCGCAAGTACCACCTGGCGCTCATCGGCGTCGCCCTGCTGATCCTGCTGATGTCGCTGGTGCGAATCGTGTCCGGGCAGAACGACATCACCTCCTCCGGCACGTTCGCCGCCGCGCTGATGCTGGCGGTGCCGATCGGCCTGGCCGGTCTCGGCGGCCTGTGGGCCGAACGGGCCGGCGTGGTCAACATCGGCCTCGAAGGCATGATGGTGCTCGGCACCTGGTTCGCCGGCTGGGCCGGCTACCAGTGGGGAGCCATGGCCGCGCTGCTGGCCGGGCTGATCGCGGGCGCGCTGGGCGGGCTGATCCACGCCGTCGCGACCGTGACGTTCGGCGTCGACCACATCATCAGCGGCGTCGCGATCAACCTGCTCGGCCCCGGCGTCACCCGTTTCCTGTCGGAGGTGTTCTACAAGGAGGGCTCCGCCGCCGGCGAGGCGGGCGCCGGCATCACCACCTCGCCCGCGCTGAAATCGGAGGCGCCGGAGGTCAGCCTGCCGCTGTTGTCCTCGGGGCCGGACTGGCTCGGCAGCCTGGAGCAAACCCACTGGTTCCTGCTCTCCGACCTCGCGGGCATCCTGCGCGGCCTCACCCACGACGTGAACATGCTGGTCATCCTGGCCGTGCTGCTGCTGCCGCTGACGTTCTTCGTGCTCTGGCACACGGCCTTCGGGCTACGGCTCCGCTCGGCCGGTGAGAACCCGTGGGCGGCCGAGTCGCTGGGCGTGAACGTTCCCCTGATCAAGTACGTCGCGGTCGTCATCTCCGGCGCCTTCGCCGGGCTGGGCGGCGTGTTCCTGGTCTTCGTCACCACGAAGTACGTCGAGGGGCAGACGGCGGGACGCGGGTTCATCGGCCTGGCAGCCATGATCTTCGGCAACTGGCGCCCTGGTGGGCTGGCGGCGGGCGCGGCGCTGTTCGGTTACGCCGACGGCCTGCAACTGCGCAGCTCGGGCGCCGTCACCTCGTTCCTGCTGTTCGGGGCGGTGCTGCTGGTGATCTACATCGGCGTCAAGCTGCGCGGAATGCTGTCCTCGGACCAGCCTGCCGAGGCCGTGACCAGGGGCGCGAGGGAATACACTCTCCTGGCCGCGGCCGCCGCCGGCTCGATCGTGCTGATCTGGCTCTGGCTGACCGTGGACAAGCTGCCGGACGAATTCGTCTACGTCACGCCACACGTGCTCACGCTGCTCGTGCTGCTGGTGGCTTCGCAGCGACTGCGGATGCCCAAGGCCGACGGCGTGCGCTATCGCAGGGGGGAACAACACTGATGAGCATCGACTGGGACGCCCTGCGGGTGGCGGCCGCCGAGGCCATGCACCACGCCTACGCCCCCTACTCCAAGTTCCCCGTCGGCGCCGCCGCCCTGGTGGACGACGGCCGGATCGTCACCGGCTGCAACGTCGAGAACGCCTCCTACGGGCTGGGCCTGTGCGCCGAGTGCGGCCTCGTCTCCGCGCTCCAGGCGTCCGGCGGCGGCCGGCTGGTGGCCTTCACCTGCGTCGACGGCCACGGCGAGCTGCTGATGCCGTGCGGGCGCTGCCGCCAGCTGCTCTTCGAGTTCGGCGGAGACGACCTGCTGGTCGAGACCGTCGACGGGCCCAGGCGGATGACCGAGATCCTGCCCTACGCGTTCGGCCCCGATGACCTGTCCAAGACCACCTGATGGACGTCATCGAGGTCATCGTCGCCAAGCGCGACGGTCACGAGCTGACGGCCGCCCAGATCGACTGGGTGATCGACGCCTACACGCGCGGCGAGGTCGCCGACGAGCAGATGTCCGCCCTGGCCATGGCGATCCTGCTCAACGGCATGAACCGGCGCGAGATTGCCGGCTGGACCCAGGCGATGATCCGCTCGGGCGAGCGCATGGACTGGTCCGCGCTCGACCGGCCCACGGCCGACAAGCACTCCACGGGCGGTGTCGGTGACAAGATCACGCTGCCGCTCGCGCCGCTGGTGGCCGCCTGCGGCGCGTACGTGCCGCAGTTGTCGGGTCGCGGCCTCGGCCACACCGGCGGCACGCTCGACAAGCTGGAGTCGATCCCCGGCTGGCGGGCCTCGCTGTCCAACGACGAGATGCTGGCGGTGCTCCGCTCGGCCGGCGCGGTCGTCTGCGCGGCCGGCTCGGGCCTCGCGCCCGCCGACAAGAAGCTGTACGCGCTGCGCGACGTGACCGGCACGGTCGAGTCGATCCCGCTGATCGCCTCGTCCATCATGTCGAAGAAGATCGCTGAGGGCACCGGCTCGCTGGTGCTCGACGTCAAGGTCGGCTCCGGGGCCTTCATGAAGACCGTGGAGCGGGCCCGCGAGCTGGCCGAGACCATGGTCGCGCTCGGCACCGACGCGGGCGTGCGCACGGTCGCGTTGCTCACCGCGATGGACCGGCCGCTCGGCCGGGCCGTGGGCAACGCCCTGGAGGTCGAGGAGTCGGTCGAGGTCCTGGCCGGCGGCGGCCCGTCCGACGTGGTCGACCTGACCGTACGGCTGGCGCGCGAGATGCTGGAGGCGGCCGGGATCTCCGGCAAGGACCCCGCCGACGCCCTCAGGGACGGCTCGGCCATGGACAGCTGGCGCCGCATGATCGGCGCCCAGGGCGGCGATCCCGACGCGGTCCTGCCCCGGGCGGCCGAGACCATGACGGTCGAGGCGCCGTCGTCCGGGGTGCTCGGCCGGCTCGACGCCTACGCCGTGGGCCTGGCGGCCTGGCGGCTGGGGGCGGGCCGTGCCCGCAAGGAGGACCCGGTCTCGTTCGGCGCGGGCATCACGTTGCACGCCAAGCCGGGTGACCTGGTGCGTGAGGGGCAGCCGCTGATGACGCTGCACGCCGACGAGACGGCCAGGTTCGAGCGTGCGCTGGCCGCGCTGGAGGGCGGCTACGAGGTCGGCCCGACCGGCCAGGAGCTCCTGCCCCTCGTCATCGACCGCGTCACCGCCTAGCCGGTCGAGAGCAAGGCACAGCTGAGGAAACAGGGCGCGGATGTCCGTCCTCCGGCTTCTGGGCTGTGCCGAGCGCCGCTTCGGGCTCTTGACGTCATCACCTGTTTGAAGTACCACTTTAGAGTGAGACTACAAAGAGTGCGGCTGATCGCCGCGCTCACCTCGTGGTGCGCTCCACGTACACCAGGAGCCCCACCTCCCCGACCTCAAGCCAAGTCTTCGAGGAGAATTTCGTGAGAGGCATCCGTAAGGCCGCGAGCGTGCTCGTGGCCGCCCTGGCGCTGGCACTTCCCGCCACTGCGACGGCCGGCGCGTCCGCACTCGAACAGAAGAGGTTCATCTGGCGTGGCCCCCTGTCGGCGGGTTACTGCACGATCGAGCCCGGCGCGACCTGGACGCTGTATTCCAACGGGACGGCGCGTCTGGACGCCACGGTCTCCAGTCTCGGCGACGAGGACGCCTGGCTGATGTGGGCGCACCTGAAGGACGGCGCCGGCGCCCTGCTGGGCGACATACGCGTGTACGGGAGCACCAGCACCAAGTTCGTCAAGAACCTGCACGATCGCCGGACCTATCGCTGGATCGCCAAGGGGCGATTCGACCCCGACTTGTTCGACCTGGTCAAGCGCATGTCGCTGAGCAAGCACTGCTGAGCCGGCCCGAACGGCTGAGCCGGCCGAACGGCGGGGCCGGAACACCGTCGCGGTCTCTAGAGGCGTGCGGGGGTGTCGCCGAACACCTCGGCGAGCACGGCGCGGTGCGTCGGCAGGGCCTCGTGGTGGCGGACGCGACCGGCGTCGGTGATGGAGACGAAGACGCCGCGCCGGTCGGAGTCGCAGACGTGGCGGACGACGAGACCGGCCTTCTCCAGCCGGGCCACCACGCGCGACAGGGCGCTCTGGCTCAGGTGCACCCCGTCGCAGAGCTCCTGCAGCCGTAGCTGCCGGTCGTGGCGGACGATGCGGTCGAGCACCTCGAACTCACTGGGGCCGAGCCCGTGCCGCTCGCCGAGCGCGCGTTCGAGCCCGCACATCGCCTTCGCATGCGTGGACAGGACGTACTGCCAGGTCCCGACCACAACCTCCTCGTCCATGGCCGGAGATTACCACCTCCCAAAAGTTCATGCAATGGCATCTAATGTGAATACATTAAATGCCGCTGCATGTAATTCCAGGTCTCGTATGGCACCGGTGAGCTCGACCGTGATCGCCGGAATGCGCGGGCCGCCGCACACCCGGAGTGGAAGCCCGCGGCACACGTTGATCTATCGCCGCTTCACCCGATCGCCCGCCGGGCATCAACCAGGCATGACTCCGACACCCGCCTCCAGGCCGGGCAGGGCGTGGCCGCTTCGCGTCGCCGTGCTGATCTGCTGCCTGACACAGGCCGCCTGCGGCGTACAGAACGGCGCTGCGCAGGTCACCGGTACGCCGGACACCGGCACGACGAGCTCGGCACCCGGCACCCCCGCGCCGCGGACGCCCGGGGAGACGGCCAGGGAGACGGCCGGACAGGTCCCCGCTCCCACGAGCACCGCGGCCGTGGAGGTCCCGCGTGACGGCCGCGAGCCCGCCCTGCTGACGGGAGTCCGCTACGGCCACCACGACACGTTCGACCGCGTCGTGATCGACTTCCGGGACGGGACCCCCGGCTACACCGCCCGCTGGGTGAACAAGGTGCTACAGGAGGGCTCGGGCGACCCCGTCGACCTCCATGGCCGCGCCTGCCTCCACCTCGTGCTGACCCCCGCCGACGCCCACACCGGGCAGGGCGTCCCCACCTGGACGGGCGGCCCGGTGCCGGCCTCCCTGACGACCATCAAGGACGTGGTCAAGACCGGTGACTTCGAGGGCCGGGTCGGCATCGCGCTGCTCGCCACCGAGCGCAGGCCGTTCCGGATCCGCGAATACACCGGCCCCGACCGCCTGGTCATCGACGTGGCACACTGACCGGGTGAGAAAGATCGAGGGGCCCACCCGGATTCCGGTGCCAGGCGGCAAGGTCATCGACGAGCACGTCGGCCGCGTCAACAGTGGCGACGAGGCGGTCTCCATCGCCCACATGGTCGCGCCGCCCGGCTGGGAGGAGCCCGCCCAGACGCCGTCGTTCACCGAATACACCGTCGTCCTGCGCGGCACGGTCATCGTCGAACACGCCGGCGGCGCCACCGAGGTCGGGGCCGGCCAGAGCCTGGTCACCGAGCCGGGCGAGAAGGTCCGTTACAGCGCGGGCCCGGAAGGCGCCGAGTACATCGCCGTCTGCCTCCCGGCCTTCACTCCCGAGACCGCCAACCGCGCGTAGCCCCGGGGCGGCGGCGGGCTCGTATCATGGCGAGATGAGCCCCACGATTGACCAGATTCGGCGGGCGCCGAAGGTGCTGCTGCACGACCACCTCGACGGCGGCCTCCGGGCCGGCACCATCGTGGACCTGGCACGGGAGACCGGCTACGGCGCGCTGCCCACCACCGACCCCGACAACCTCCGCACCTGGTTCGAGGAGGCGTCCGACTCCGGGTCGCTGGAGCGCTACCTGGAGACGTTCGAGCACACGGTCGGCGTGATGCAGACGCGGGAGAGCCTCGTGCGGGTCGCCGCCGAGTGCGCCGAGGACCTGGCCGCCGACGGCGTCGTCTACGCCGAGGTACGGTTCGCGCCCGAGCAGCACACCACGACCGGGCTCAGCCTCGACGAGGTGGTCGAGGCCGTGCTGGAGGGCTTCGCCAGGGGCTCCGAGGGGCGCGGCATCCGGGTCGGCACCCTGCTGACCGCGATGCGGCACAAGGCGCGCTCGATGGAGATCGCCGAGCTGGCCGTGCGCTACCGCGACGTCGGCGTGGTGGGCTTCGACATCGCCGGGGCCGAGGCCGGCTACCCTCCCACCCGGCACCTCGACGCGTTCGAGTACCTCCAGCGGGAGAACGCGCACTTCACGATCCACGCGGGCGAGGCGTTCGGGCTGCCGTCGATCTGGCAGGCCATCCAGTGGTGCGGGGCCGACCGGCTGGGCCACGGGGTGCGCATCATCGACGACATCTCCGTGGCCGACGACGGCTCCGCCAAGCTGGGCCGGCTGGCCGCCTACGTGCGTGACAAGCGCATCCCGCTGGAGATGTGCCCGACCTCCAACCTGCAGACCGGGGCCGCCTCCTCGATCGCCGACCACCCCATTGGGCTGCTGCGCCGCCTCTACTTCCGGGTCACGGTCAACACCGACAACCGGCTGATGAGCTCGACCGACCTGTCGCTGGAGTTCGCCAAGCTGGTCGAGGCGTTCGGCTACGGGTGGGACGACCTGCAGTGGTTCACGGTCAACGCGATGAAGTCGGCGTTCATCCCGTTCGACGAGCGGCTGGCGCTGATCAACGGGGTGATCAAGCCGGGGTTCGCGCAGATCAAGTGGCAGTCGTGAAGCAGATTTACCGGTCCCGGTTCGCCTTCGTCCTCGGCTGGGTGTGGGTGGCGTTCGTCGCGCTCAACACGGTCGACCTGATCCTCCGCTTCACCGGCAAGTCGTCGATGGTGGCGCTGGCCGTGCTCGGGGTGCTGACCACGATCGTCTACACGACCGCGCTGCGGCCCGCCACCGTGCTCGCCGAGGACGAGCTGGTCGTCCGCAACCCGCTGCGCACCACGTACGCGCCGTGGGCCTCGGTGACGGACGCGACCGTGTCGCACTCGATCAACGTGCACCTGGCCGACGACCGGACCCTGCGCCTGTGGACCCCGACCAGTTCGGCCAGAGAGCGGGCCAAGGCGCGGCGCCGGGTCGGGGCGCGGCCCCAGCGAGGCAGGTTCCCGACCGAGCCCACCCTGTCCAAGGGCGAGCAGGCCGCGGCCGAGGCGTTCGCCGGCAAGACCCACGCCGACTGGCTGGGCGAGCAGATCACCGAGCGCGCCGAGGCGGCCGGCCGGCGCGGAGAGCAGGCCACGCCGGTCCGGGAGAAATGGGCGATCGACTCGTTCGTGGTCCTCGCCGTGGCGCTCGCGCTGGTGATCGCCGCGCTCGTCGTGCCCTGACGTGCCCTGACGTGCCCTGACCTCGCGGCGGTGACCGCCGTCAGGCCGTCCGCCGGTTGATGAAGCGATCCATGCCCGCCTGGGCGATCCCGGCCTCCTCCACCTGCCTGGCCGCCTCCGTCTCGGCCGCGAAGGCCCGTTCGACCTCCTCCAGTGACGGCCGGAGCAGTTTCAGATGGACCGCGGTGGCCGTGCCGGGCAGCGTCCACCGGTGGACGAGCCCGATCGCGGTCGCCACAAGCGCGTCCGGCTCGACGATCTCGTCCAGGAGCCCGGCCGACAGCGCCTCGGCCGCGCTCAGCCGGGCCGAGTCGAGCACGAGCCGCAGTGCCCGGCCGCCCACCAGCCTGCGCAGCAGTTGGCTGGAGGCGTTGGAGACCGACAGCCCGATGTGGTTCTCCGGCAGGAAGTACTCGGCCGACGGTGTCCCGATGCGGGAGTCGAAGCAGAGCGTCCACTCGGCCGCGCCGCCCACGGCCAGGCCGTTGACCGCCCCGACGACCGGCACCTGGGTTTCGAGCACCGCCCTGGTCAGGTCGTGGAAGAGCTCGACCTCGTCGAGCAGCGACTGTCCGGCGGCCTCGTGGATGTCCTCGCCGGCCGAGAACGCCCGCCCGGTGCCGGTGACGACGATGCCCCTGGCCGCCGTGCCGTCCCCGTGGTCGCGGACGGCGGCGGCGAGCCGCCTGCGCATGTCGGCGGTGAGGGCGTTGAGTTTGTCCGGCCGCCGCAGGGTGATCACGGCCACCTCGTCGCGTACGGTCACGTCGATCATTGGGTCTCCTGTTCCACGGCGATGGCTCCGGCGCGCTGGTCGCGTACGGGATGCAGCAGGTGGCGCTTCTCGATGCGGGCCGACGGCGTCAGCGAGAACTCGTCGACGAACTCGACGTACGCCGGGATCTTGAATCTGGCCAGGCGTTCCCGGGCCAGGCGGATCACGCTCATGGCCGTGTCACGGTCGGCGGCGTGACCGGGGCGAAGCTGGATGAAGGCCTTCGGCAACTCGCCGAAGAGCTCGTCGGGGATGGGCACCAGGGCGGCGGACAGCACCGCTGGATGCTGGCCGAGCACCCGCTCCACCTCGGCGCAGGAGATGTTCTCGCCGCCCCTGCGGACCATGTCCTTGATCCGCCCCGAGTGGTGGATGTAGCCGTCGTCGTCGCGGAAGCCCAGGTCACCGGTGTGGTACCAGCCACCCTGGAAGGCCTGGGCGGTGGCCTCGGGATGGTTCCAGTAGCCCTTCATCATCGGTGTGCCCCGCACCACGATCTCGCCCTGCCGCCCGTCGGGGACCTCTTCGGGCGGGACGCTGCCCGGCCGGGCGATCATGACCTCCTTGCCGGCGGGTGGCAGGCCCATGGCGCCGGTGCCGACCGTTTCGGCGGCCTCCGGGGCGACCAGCAGGTCGGCGCCGGACTCGGTGGAGCCGTAGAGCTCGCGCCAGGGCGCGCCCCAGCGTTCCTCGAAGGTGGCGTGCAGGTCGAGGGCGATACCGGAGCAGAGCACGAGCCGCATCCGGTTGTCGCGGTCCAGGGGGTGCGGCGGCTGCTTGAACATCAGCATCGGCATCGTCCCCAGCACGTAGGTCAGGGTCGCGCCGTGCTCGCGGACCGACGGCCAGAAGCCCGAGGCGGAGAAGCGGGGGAGCACGACCTGGGGGATGCCACCGAGCAGGCAGAGGAGCATGGTCCACTGCGGGTCCATGTAGGAGTAGGCCTGGGCGATCAGCATGACGTCGTCGTCGCGGAGTCTGATCTGGTCGGCGACGATCCGGGCGGTTCTGAGCCAGTAGTCGTGGGTGAGCATGCACGCTTTGGGGAATCCCGTGGTCCCCGACGTGTACTGAAAATTCGCTACATCGTGCGGTTCGGTGGAAATTTCGGGCGGACTCCACCGGCCGGCGGCGAGGTCCCGCACGTCGTAGACCGTGCCCGGGATGTGGGCGGCGTGCTCGGAGGTGGTCAGGGTGGCCACGGCCCCTGAGTCGCGCAGCACGTGCTCCAGGTCGGCCGCGCGATAGCGGGCATTCACCGGCACCGTGACCGCTCCGGCCTTGAGGATGGCCAGCCAGCTCAGCGGCCATTCGTGGACGTTCTCCATCATGACGGCCACCCGGTCGCCCGGCCGCACGCCCCTGGCGGCCAGCGCCCCGGCCAGCCGGCCGCTCCGCTCGTCGGCCTCGGCGAAGCTCAGCGACGTGTTCGGGAAGCGGAGGAACTCGCGGTGCCCGTACGTTCTGGCGGCGTACTTGAGTAAGTCGGGGATCGTGTCAGACATTCGGCGGCTCCCACGGAAAGGCCGGCAGCAGGGAGAAGTCGCACGTAGCGACCGCCTGGGCGGGCGCGCGGACCGCGGCCAGGCCGATCGCCACGAATTCGGCGCACACCTGCTCCAGCGTGGAGTCGCCGTCGGGGCGATACCACTCGCTGGTGCCGGTGCACATGGACATCAGGGCGAGGCGGGTCAGCCTCCGGTCGGTGACGCGGAAGGCGCCCGCCGATACCCCGTCGTCGAGGGCGCGTCGCCAGTGATCCTCGTAGGCGTCGCGCAGCGCGATGATCTCGTCGTGGGCGGTCGATCCGGGGGTGAGGGAGCGGAGTTCGCCGTCCATCACCCGGGTGAGCATCGGATTCAGGGCGTGGATGGCGGTCAGTGAGCTGATCAGCAGGGCGAGCCGGTCCACCGGCCGCCGCGCGCCGTCCAGCATCCGGTCGGTCGAGTCGATCAGCCCGCGGTGCCCGGCCCGCATCAGGTCGGCGAGAAGGGCCTCCTTGCTCGACACGTGGTGGTAGATCCCGGCGTTGGTCATGTTGATGGCCCGCGCGAGGTCCCTGATGGTCGTCGCGGCATAGCCCTGGCGCGCGAACAGCAGCACGGCGGCCGTCCTGATCCGCACGCGCGCGTCGGCGTCGCGGTCAGTGAGGTAGCCCTTCAAAGCCGGACCTACCGAACGTTCGGTCGCCATGAAGGGAACATAACCCATCAAAGGAAACCTGCCTAGTGTTGACCCTGACACCGTGTGAGCCCGTACACCTGGAGAGGTCATGTTCAGCATCGGAGATTTCGCCAGGCTCGGGCTCGTGTCGGTGCGCATGCTGCGCCACTACGACGCGATCGGGCTGTTGCGACCCGCGCACGTGGACCCCGCCACGGGGTACCGCTCCTACCAGGCCGCGCAGCTGTCCCGGCTCAACCGCATCGTCGCGATCAAGAACCTCGGCTTCACGCTGGAGCAGGTCCGGACGATCCTCGACGACAAGGTGACCGCGGCAGAGCTCCACGGGATGGTACGGCTGCGCCGCGCCCAGCTGGAAGCGCAGATCAGCGCCGACCTGGCCAGGTTGCGCGTGGTCGAGGCGAGACTCCGCACCATCGAGACAGAGGGATACATGCACCACGAGGAAGTCATGGTCAAGAAGCTTGACCCGATCACGGTCGCCCAGCTCAGCGCCACCGCGGCGAGTTACGAGCCCGAGGACATCGGCCCGGTCATCAAGCCGCTCTTCGCCGAGATCTGCGCGCGGCTGGAGTCCGCCGGCGTGCCGATCACAGGACCCGGCCTCGCCTACTACGTCCCGGAGGACGACGGCGCCGTGCGCGTGCACACCGCGTTCCCCGTCTCCGCCGGCCCGCACGACGACCAGGACTTCGAGGTGGTCGTGCTGCCCGGCATCGAGACCGCGGCCACGATCATCCACCACGGCTCCATGGACGGGGTCGGGACGACGTTCCAGACGCTGGCCCACTGGATCGAGGAGAACGGCTACCGGTCGGTCGCCCTGGCCAGGGAGATCTCCCTGCACTGCCCGGACGACCTCGACGAGTGGGTGACCGAGCTCCAGATCGAGGTGGTCCCGGCCTAGTGGACGCCACCGAGCTGGAGGCGCACCGGACCGAGCTGACCGGCTACTGCTACCGGATGCTCGGCTCCGGGTTCGAGGCCGAGGACGCCGTGCAGGAGACGCTGGTCAAGGCCTGGCGCGGCGGCTACGACCCCGCCCGGGCGCCGCTGCGTCCGTGGCTGTTCCGCATCGCCACGAACGTCTGCCTCGACATGCTGCGCGGCACCCAGCGCCGGGCGCGGGCGATGGACCTCGGTCCCGCCTCGTCACCCGGCGCCGACCTCGGCGCGCCGCTGCTGGACCACAGGTGGGTCCAGCCGGTGCCCGACGGCCGGGTGCTGCCCGCCGACCCCGCCGAGCTCGCCGTCGCGAAGGAGACGGTACGGCTGGCGTTCGTCGCCGCGCTGCAGTGCCTGCCGCCTCGTCAGCGGGCCGTCCTGATCCTGCGCGACGTGCTGCGCTGGAGCGCGGCCGAGGTGGCCGGGCTGCTCGGCGGCAGCGTCGCCGCGGTCAACAGCGCGTTGCAGCGGGCCAGGGCCGCTCTGCCCGCCTCTCCGGAGCCGCGGCAGGAGGTGGACGAGCGGTTGCTGGCCCGCTACGTGGACGCGTTCGAACGCTACGACGTCGACGCGCTCGTCTCGTTGCTGCACGAGGACGCGACGATGTCGATGCCGCCGTTCGCGTGGTGGCTGCGTGGGCGCGAGGAGATCCGCAAGGCCATGCTCGGCGCCGACGCGCCCTGTGGTGGCTCCCGGCTGGTCCCGGTCCGGGCCAACGGCTCGCCCGCCTTCGGCCAGTACGTACGAGGGGAGCCGTTCGCCCTGGTGGTGCTCGAGGTCGAGCGGGGTTTCGTCACCGGGACGACGACCTACCTGGACACCCGGTTGTTCCCGTTCTTCGGCCTGCCGACGAGTTCTGGGCAGCTGCTTCGTACAGGTGAGTGAAGGAGGACGACCATGCCCACCATCGTGGAACACCCCGACCGCCCGTACGTAGGGGTGCGCAGGACCATCACCATGACGACCTTCAGCGAGGTCGCCGACCGCATCGGCGAGCTGGTCGGCTGGCTCGCCCAGCGCGGGATCGCCCCGGCCGGAGCGCCCTTTCTCCGTTACGACAGCATCGACATGACGGCCGACCGGCTGGTGGTCGAGGCCGGCGTGCCGGTCGCGGAGCCGGTGACGGGCGAGGGCGACATCTTCGCCGCCCACCTGCCCGCCGGGCGCTACGCGACCGTGACCCACCACGGCCACCCCGACCAGCTCGTCGGCGTCGTCGAGGCGCTGCTGAAGTGGGCGGCGGAGCGGGACCTGGCGTGGGACCTGTCCGAGAAGGACGGTGCCGAACACTGGGGCTGCCGCCTGGAGCTCTACCGGACCGATCCGCGGGTGGAGCCCGACCCCGGCAACTGGGACATCGACCTGGAGTTCCGCCTGGCCTAGCGCCAGACGACCAGCAAATCCTCGGGCGTCACGTGCCTGACCTCCTCCACGTCGCACCCGCTGCGCGAGACCGCGTAGAGCGGCGTGGAGGTGTCGGCCCCGGGCATCTTCGACCGGTGGACGATCAGCTCGCTCAGGTCATGGTGGTCGAACGGCCGGCTCTCCGGTTCGCGTCTAGGAGTCGGGCGCGAGGATGGCGTCGAGATCGGTGGTCAGGGCTGCGAGCTCGCGGGCGGCCAGGGCGCGGGCGTCGGCGACGTCGCCGGTCACCGGCACCACCACCTCCAGATAGCACTTGAGCTTGGGCTCGGTGCCCGAGGGCCGGATCACCACCCGGGCGTCGTCCGACAGGTGATAGCGGAGCCCGTCGGTGGCAGGCAGGCCGCCATCGCCCCTGCTCAGGTCGTCGACCGCGGTGACGGCCCGGCCGCCGAGCTCGGCCGGCGGCTCGGCGCGCAGGCGGGCCATGGCGTCGGCGATCAGTGACAGGTCGTCGACCCGGAGCGAGAGCTGCGACGTGGCGTGCAGGCCGTAGCGCCTGGCCTGGTCGTCGAGCAGGTCGGCCAGTGTGCGGCCGGCCTGCTTGGCCTCCGCCGCGATCGCGGCGACGGTGAGCGCGGCGCCGATGCCGTCCTTGTCGCGCACCGGCAGCCCGGCGTCGGAGCCGACGCTGTAGCCGATCGCCTCCTCGTAGCCGAAGACGAGGCCGGGCCCCGCCTTCATGATCCACTTGAAGCCGGTCAGGGTCTCGCCGTAGCGCACGCCGTGCGCTCGCGCGATCTTGCCGAGCAGTGTCGAGGACACGATCGTGGTGGCCACCATGCGGTCGCCGGTGGTGTGCCTGATCACGTGCTCGGCCAGCAGGCCGCCCACCTCGTCGCCGGTCAGCATGCGGAACGTGCCGTCGCCCAGCGACACCCCCACGGCGCACCGGTCGGCGTCGGGATCGTTGGCCAGCACCAGGTCGGCCTTGATCTTCGCGGCGAGCGCGATGGTCAGGTCCATCGCCCCCGGCTCCTCGGGATTGGGGAAGGCGACCGTGGGGAAGTCGGGGTCGGGATCGCGCTGCTCCTCGACCGACATCGGGCTCTCGAACCCGGCGTCCAGGAATGCGCCCGTCAGGGTGGCGCCGCCGACGCCGTGCAGCGGGGTGTAGGCGACCCGCAACTCCCGCGCCTCGCCGAGAGGCAGCGCGGTGAGGGCTTCGAGATAGTCGTCGACGATGGCGTCGCCCAGCTCGGTGAGAGTGCCGGGCCCGTCGAGCGGCAGCCGGTCGACCCGGCCCACGGCGTCGATGGCGGCGGAGATCTCGCTGTCGATCGGCGGCACGATCTGCGAGCCGTCGCCCCAGTAGACCTTGTAGCCGTTGTCCCTCGGCGGGTTGTGGCTGGCCGTGACCATCACGCCCGCGTCGGCGCCGAGCCGGTGGACGGCGAAGGCCAGCACGGGCGTCGGCAACGGACCGGGCAGCAGCGAGACGTGCAGCCCGGCGCCGGTCAGCACGACCGCCGTGTCACGGGCGAACACGTCGGACTTGTGCCGGGCGTCATAGCCCACGACCACGTGCCGCCCGGGGCCCAGGACCCGGGCCAGCCCGGCGGCGGCCCGCATGACGGTGACCTGGTTCATCCGGTTGGGGCCCGCGCCCAGCTCGCCCCGCAGGCCCGCGGTGCCGAACTCCAGCTTGGTGTGGAAACGCTCGCGCAGCGCGGCGAGGTCCTCGCGCTCGATCAGGCCGGACAGCTCGGCCCGGGTGTCGGGATCGGGGTCCTGGAGCAGCCAATGACGGGCCTGGCGGAGGAGATCGTCGCTCACAGCCGGTCCACGACCTTGGCCAGCAGGACGCCCATGCGGGCGGCGGTGGCGCGGCCGACCGCCAGGACCTCCTCGTGGTCGAGCACCTCACCGCCCAGACCGGCCGCCGGGTTGGTGACCAGCGACAGGCCGAGGACGTCGAGGCCGGCCTCGCGGGCGGCGATGGCCTCCAGCACCGTGGACATGCCGATCAGGTCGCCGCCGAACGTGCGCAGCATCCGGATCTCGGCGGGCGTCTCGTAGGTCGGGCCGCGGAAGGCGACGTAGACGCCCTCGGCGAGGCTCGGGTCGACCTCGTGCACGAGCGCGCGCAGCCGCCGGGAGTAGACCTCGGTGAGGTCGATGAACGTGGTGCCGGTGATCGGGTTGGCGCCGGTCAGGTTGATGTGGTCGCTGATCAGCACCGGGTCGCCGACCTGCTGGGTCTCGGGGCGCAGGCCGCCGGCCGCGTTGGTGAGCACGATCGTGCGGACTCCCGCGGCGGCGGCCGTGCGCACGCCGTGGACGACCGCCTCGGGGCCGTGCCCCTCGTACAGGTGGCTGCGGCCGAGGAAGACGAGCGCGTGCCGCCCGCCGTCGGTGCGCACGACCCGGATCCGGCCACCGTGCCCGGCCACGGCGGGCGCCGAGAAGCCCGGCAGGTCGGTGAAGGGGATCTCGGCGACCGTCCGCCCGAGCGCGTCGGCGGCCGGGACCCACCCGGAGCCCATGACGAGGGCGACGTCGAAGGTGTCGTGACCGGCGGCGCTCCTCAGCGCGCCGGCGGCCTCCTGGGCCAGGGAGTAGGCGTCGTTGCTCACGTCGGGGTCGCTCACGTCGAGATCGCTCACGTCGGGGGTATTCACGTCAGTAGTCTAGGAGCAGCCTGTCGAGCACCCGCACCCCGAACTGAAGCGCCTCGACCGGCACCCGCTCGTCCACGCCGTGGAACATCGAGGCGAAGTCCATGCCGGCCGGCAGCCGCAGCGGCACGAACCCGAACCCCCGCACACCCAGGTCGGCGAAGAACGTCTTGTTGTCGGTGCCGCCCGACATGCAGTAGGGGATGGCCCGCGCGGTGGGGTCCTCCGCCTTCAGTGCCGCGATCATCGACTCGACCAGGGCGCCGTCGAACGTGGTCTCCAGCGCGATGTCGTGGTGCACGAACTCGCGGCGGACCTTGGGCCCGATCAACGAGTCGACGGTCTTGAAGAAGTCGTCCTCGTGCCCGGGCAGGAAGCGCCCGTCGACCACGGCCGCGGCCTGGCCGGGGATCACGTTGGACTTGTAGCCGGCGTCGAGCTGGGTGGGGTTGGCCGTGTGGTGCAGCGTGGCGCCGACGAAGCGGACCAGCGGCCCGATCCGCTCCAGGATCGGCTCGGGAGCGTCCTCGTCGAACGGGATGCCGAAGGCGTCGGCGACCTCGGTCAGGAAACGGCGCACGGTCGGGGTGAGCGTGATCGGCCAGTCGTGGGCGCCCACGCGGGCCACCGCCCTGGCGATCTCGGTGACCGCGTTGTCGGAGTTGAGCATCGAGCCGTGCCCGGCCGTGCCGTCGGCGACGAGCCTCATCCAGGCCAGGCCCTTCTGCGCGGTCTCGATCAGGTAGAGCCGCAGCGACGGGTCGACCTCCAGGGAGTAGCCGCCGACCTCGCTGATCGCCTCGGTGACGCCCTCGAACAGCTCGGGGTGGTGCGCGGTCAGATGCTTGGCGCCGTACGTGCCGCCCGCCTCCTCGTCGGCCAGCCAGGCGAAGACCAGGTCGCGGCGCGGCCGGCGGCCCTCGCGGGTGAGCTGCCGCAGCACGGCCAGCATCATCGCGTCCATGTCCTTCATGTCCACCGCGCCCCGGCCCCAGATGTAGCCGTCGCGCACCTCGCCCGCGAACGGGTCGACCGACCAGTCGGCCGCGTTGGCCGGCACCACGTCGAGGTGGCCGTGCACCAGCAGCGCGGGCAGCGACGGGTCGGTGCCCTCGACGCGGGTGATCACGTTGCCCCGGCCGGGCGCGCTCTCGATGTAGGTGGACTCGATGCCCACCTCGGCCAGCCTGGCCATGACGACCTCGGCGGCGGCGCGCTCACCGGGGCCGCTGCCGTCGCCGTAGTTGCTGCTGTCGACGCGGATCAGCTCGACGCAGAGCTCCGCGACTTCCTTCTCGGCTGGGGTCATGGTGTCTTCTCCAGGGTGAGCATGCCGGACTTGTGTAGATGGCCGCGTTTGTAGGCACGGGTGATGAGGGTGACGTCGAGGTCGGTGACCTCGTCGAGCGGGCCGACGACATCGGACAGGAAACGGTACAGGTCGGCCTCGTGCGGCACGGCCACCTGGGCGATCATGGAGTGGGTGCCGGTCGTCGCGGCGCAGTAGCGGACGTTCGGGTGGGCCGCCAGCGTCTGGCCGACCCGGTCGAGCCCGTGGGGGCGGACCTTGAGCCAGAGCTTGGCCTCGACCGCCAGGCCGAGCAGGGCGGGCTCCGCCTCGGCCCGGAGGAGCAGCAGCCGCCGGTCGAGCAGCGAGGTCACCCGCCTGCGGGCCGTCGGCACCGAGATGTCCAGCCGCTCGGCGATCGCGGTGAAGGGGATCCTGCCGTCGGCCACCAGCAGCTCGGCGATCTCCCGCTCCATCGGCGACAGACCGTCCTGGTCGGGCAGCGGACCGGCGGGGGCCGGTCGCAGCTCGGCCGCCTCCTGCTCGGTCAGGTAGGGGGCGTGCCACTCGGCCACGGTCATGAACGTGCGCAGCACGACCTGGGTGCGGGTCCACAGCACGCCGTCGAGGTCGCCGATCTGGGTGGACAGGATGTCGTCCAAGGCCTCACGCGTGGGGGACACCAGCTCGCAGCCGACGTCGGCGGCGCCGGTCAGTGAGTAGACCGACCGTGTGTCGGGCCTCCCGGCCAGCGACTCGGCGACCTGCCCGGCCGTGCCGGGGCGGACCTGTACGTGCAGGTGGACGGGACGTCCGTGACCGGTGCGCAGGTCGTCGTAGATGGCCGTGACGCGCACCACGCCGTCGGCGATCAGCCGCTGCAGCCGGCGCGCGACGGTGCGCTCGTGCTCGCCGACCACCCTGCCGATCTCACCCCATGACGCGCGCGGGCTCACCTGGAGGGCCGCGACGAGTCGCCGGTCGAGAACGTCCACGGAACGCCGTTTCTGTGACTGATTCGAGAACCGAGCTGTGGGTATCTGACCGCTTCGGTCAGCAACTGAACAGTAAGTCACCACCGTACCTGTCAGCAAAGGAGCTCCCGTGGCGCCCCCTCCCGTCGCGCAGGCACCGATCGGCATCCCCCGCAGCCGCGTCCGTCAGCTCATGGCGGCGAGCGTCGGCAATGTCGTCGAGTGGTTCGACTGGTATGCCTACAGCTTCCTCACCGTCTACTTCGCCGAGCAGATCTTCCCGACCCAGGGCGGCGGCAGCCTGGTCCCGGTGCTGAGCGCGTTCGCCGTCTTCGCCGTGGGGTTCTTCATGCGCCCGCTGGGCGGGCTGCTGGTCGGCGCGTTCGCCGACCGCTTCGGCCGCAAGGCCGCGATGACCTTCACGATCATGCTGATGGGCGGCGGCTCGCTGCTGCTCGCCGTCACCCCCACCTACGCCGCGGCCGGGGTGCTCGCGCCGATCATCCTGACGATCGCCCGCCTGATCCAGGGGCTGTCGGTCGGCGGCGAGTTCGCCGCCGCCACCACGTTCCTCGTCGAGTCGGCGCCGCCGGGCCGCCGCGGCCTGTTCTCCAGCTTCCAGTACGTCAGCACCACCATCGGTCAGCTGCTCGCCTCCGGCCTGGCCGCCCTTCTCGCCGTGACCCTCAGCGAGGCCGACATGAACGCGTACGGCTGGCGCGTCGCGTTCGTGTTCGGCGCGGTCATCAGCCTGGTCGGCCTGTGGATCCGCCGAGGCGCCGAGGAGACCAGCACGGTGGCCACGGACATCCGGGAGGGCAGGGCCGAACGCCCCGGCCTGTTCGACTTCCTGATCCACTACCCGACCAAGGCCGCCCTGATCGTCGGCATCACGGTGGCGGGCACCGTCGCCTACTACACGTGGACCACGTTCCTGCCGACCTACGCGCAGCAGAACGTGGGCTTCGACAAGGCCGACTCGCTCACCGTCGGCACGATCTCGCTGGTCTTCTTCATGGTGCTGCAGCCGCTGCTCGGCATGCTGTCGGACCGGGTCGGGCGCCGGCCCATGCTGATCACCTTCGGGCTGGGCTTCACGCTGCTGCCGGTGCCGCTGCTCGGCCTGCTGACCGACTCCTTCGGCAGCCTGCTGCTCGTCCAGTGCGTCGGCATGGTCTTCCTCGGCTGCTTCACGTCGATCTCGGCCGCGGTCAACTCGGAGCTCTTCCCGACCCGGGTGCGGGCCGCCGGCGCGGGCTTCCCGTACTCGCTGACCGTCGCGATCTTCGGTGGCACCGCGCCGCTCATCGGCACGGCGCTGAAGGACGCCGGCGAAGCCGGGCTCTTCCCGTGGTACATGTCGGCGCTGGCGCTGATCTCCACGCTCGTCTACGTCTTCGCCCTGAAGGAGACGAAGGACCTGCCGTTGCGCTAGTCGCCGAGCGACTTGCAGGGGCGTCCCCGCAGCTCCTTGACGTAGTCGTCGGGGGCGCCCGCCCGCTCGGCCGCGTCGGCCAGGATGCCCAGGTAGCGGGCGGAGGGCAGGCCGCCCTCGTAGCCGTCGAGCACGTAGAACCAGGCCACCTGGTCGCCCTCAAGGGTCTGCACCCGCAGCCGCACCTTGTGGTGGAGGCCGCGGGCCGCGCCCTCCCACTGGTCGAGCGAGTGCTCGTCCCACTCGGGCACGTCGTAGAGGACGACGAAGACGTGCTCGTCGGGATCTTCGACGATGGTGGCCATCGCGCCTTCCCAGCCGATGTCCTCCCCGCCGAACGTCAGGCGCCAGCCCTGCAGCCAGCCGACGTCACGCATCGGAGAGTGCGGAGCGCGCATGGCCATCTGCTCCGGGTCCATGTTGCTGCCGTAGGCGGCGTAGACAGGCACAGCAGACAAGAGTAGCGCGCGGTCGGCCGCCCCGTTTCTCCAGCGGGTCGAGGCATGCGGGAGAATGGGACGCGTGACGAGGATTGTGATCATCGGCGGCGGACCAGGCGGCTACGAGGCGGCGCTGGTGGCCGCGCAGTTGGGCGCGCAGGTCACGATGGTCGAGCAGGACGGCCCTGGCGGGGCGTGCGTGCTGACCGACTGCGTGCCGTCCAAGACGCTGATCGCCACCTCGGTCCGCAAGCAGGCGCTGCTCGACGCCTCCTCGCTGGGTGTCGCGTTCTCCGGTGGAGGCGACGGCGACATCGGCGTGGCGACCGTGGATCTGCCGCTGGTCAACAAGCGGGTCAAGGAGCTGGCCCAGGCCCAGTCGGCCGACATCGCGACCAGGGTCGCCGCCGAGGGCGTCGAGATCGTCAACGCGCGCGGCCGGCTGGTCGACCCGCAGGTGGTCAGGGCGGGCGACCGGACGATCCGGGCCGACGTGGTGCTCGTGGCCACCGGCGCCACGCCGCGCGTCCTGCCGGGCGCCGAGCCCGACGGCGAACGCATCCTCAACTGGCGCCAGCTCTACGACCTCGACGAGCTGCCCGAGCACCTGATCGTGGTCGGCTCCGGCGTCACCGGCGCGGAGTTCGCCGGCGCCTACCGTTCGCTCGGGGCCGAGGTGACGCTCGTCTCCAGCCGCGACCGGATGATGCCCAACGAGGACGCCGACGGCGCGGAGGTGCTCGAAGAGGTCTACCGCCGCCGCGGCATGAACGTCATGGGCCGCTCGCGCGCCTCCTCCGTCAAGCGCACCGCCGACGGCGTCGTGGTGACGCTCGAGGACGGCCGCACGGCCGAGGGCTCCCACGCGCTGATGACGGTCGGCATGGTGCCCAACACCGGCGGCATCGGGCTGGAGGAGGCCGGGGTGCAGCTCGACCGCCAGGGCTTCGTCAAGGTCGACAAGGTCTCGCGCACCTCCGCCCCCGGCGTCTACGCCGCGGGCGACTGCACCGGCGTGCTCATGCTCGCCTCGGTCGCCGCCATGCAGGGCCGCATCGCCGTCTGGCACGCGCTCGGCGAGGCCGTCCAGCCGCTCCGGCTGGCCACGGTCGCCTCCAACATCTTCACCGACCCTGAGATCGCGGCCGTCGGTGTGGCGCAGCGGGCCATCGAGGCGGGCGAGATCGAGGCCAACGTGGTCAAGTTGCCGCTGGCGACCAACGCCCGGGCCAAGATGCAGGGCTTCAACGACGGCTTCGTCAAGCTCTTCTGCCGGCCCAACACCGGCATCGTGCTTGGCGGCGTCGTGGTGGCGCCCCGGGCGTCGGAGCTGATCCTGGCGGTCTCGGTCGCGGTCCAGCAGCGCCTGACCGTCGACCAGCTCGCCCACACGTTCGCGGTCTACCCGTCGCTCTCCGGCTCCATCACCGAGGCCGCCCGCCGCCTCATGCAGCCCGAAGCAGCCCTCTGACCTTCCCTTTCCCGTACGGCACGTCCCGCGCGCAGGCTCTTCGCCACCGTCGCCACCGTCGCCACCGTCGCCACCGTCGACAACGGTTCACAACGGTTCACAACGGCGAAGGGCGCGCTCCCCGAAGGGAACGCGCCCGATCGTCAGGGCGGGGGACTACCAGTCGCCGCCGCCGAAGTCGCCACCACCGAAGTCTCCGCCGCCGAAGTCTCCGAAGCCGCCGCCACCGAAGTCGCCGCCGCCGCTGAAGTCTCCGCCACCGTCGGAGTAGCCGCCGCCCATGCCGAAGCCGCCGCCCATCATGCCGCCCATCATGCTGCCCATCATGGTGCCGATGAACATGCCGGTCATGACGTCGCCGAAGCCGCCGTAGTAGCCGTAGGCGTAGGGCTGGTAGGCCGGGCCCGCGTCGTAGTAGGGCCGGCGCTGGCCGTCGACCATGACCTCGCGCATCTGCGGGTCGAAGCCGCGCTCCACGGCCTCGGCGTCGGAGGCGCAGGCCGGGACGTCGCGCACCGCGCCACCGGGCGGAGCCCAGCGCACGTCACGCGCGGACGGGCCGTGCTGCGGGTTGAAGAAGCAGGGGGCGCGCCGCTCGGGCACCGGCTGATTGTTGACCTTGGCCTTCACCACGGCCAGCGCGTAGCGGCCGTCCTCGAGCGTCTGGGTCACCTCGCGCACCTGGTCGGCCCGCTCCACCGCGGCGAGCTGCGTCTTGGCCTTCTCGTAGGAGTCGAGAGCCTGCTGCCACTCGCCGATGTGCTGCCCGCCCTGACCGGAGAGCGTGACGTCGGTGTCGAGCGCGGTGATCTCCTCGCCGAGCTTGGTGACGTCCTCCTCGACGGTCCCCTTGACCGCCGCCAGGTCCTTGGCGTCCTGGATGGCCTGCTTCTTCTTGCGGTTCTTCGAGTAGAGGAAGTAGCCGCCGCCGCCGACCAGCGCGAGCACGCCGAGGCCGACCAGCACGCCGCCGCCTCCGCCGCCGCCGCTCGTCGAGCCGGACTTGAGCGCGGCACCGGTCTTGCCGTCGGCCATCAGGTTGACGCGCTCGACGAAGTCCTCCATGCCGCTCACGAGGTCGTCATTGTTGCGCACGGCCAGCTTCGACAGCTGGTCGGTCATGCCGGCGCGGCCGAAGTTGGAGCCCGCGAAGAGCGTGTCGCCGTCGAGCACGGCCACGGTGATCTGGCCACCGTTCTTGGCCTTCATGACCGCCTGGCCCAGCTGGCCCACATAGGTCGTGGGATCGGTCACCGATCCGTCGGGCAACGCGGCGACGTAGACGTCGCTCTTGGAATCCTTCAGAACGTCGCGAATCTTGTCCTGCTGATCCGAACTCAGGGCCGAGCCGGACGCCACATACAGGGGATCTTTCTGGTCCTTCCAATGGGCCAGCACAGTCGCGGCGTCAGGGGGCGCGGCCGCGTGAGCGGCGGGGGACAACGCAAGGACGACGAGTAGACCGGCGATCAGAGCCGCGAACGCGGCCCCGGTTCGGCGCAGCGAATGGGTCATTGGCAGCAAGCCTCCTTCGCCCATGAGGACGAACGGGCGATCGGCAAAGTTCCTCACCCCGCACGTTACCCGTACGGGGCGCGACGGAGGCGCGGGGCCCTTGATCCCGGGACCGCCGGCCCTCAGGCGTCCTTGATCTCGCAGATCGTCGCGCCGGAGGTGACGGTCTGCCCGACGGCCGCGCTGAGCCCGGTGACCGTGCCCGACTTGTGGGCGGTCAGCGGCTGCTCCATCTTCATGGCCTCCAGCACCACGACGGTGTCACCCTCGGCCACGGTGTCGCCGTCGCCGGCGACGACCTTGACGATCGTGCCCTGCATCGGGCTCACCAGGGCGTCGCCGCCCGCGGCCGCCTGCTTCGCGCCGCCCCCGCCACGCTTGGGCTTCTTGTTCGCGGAGGGCGTAGCCCCCGAGACGCCGAGGCCGGCGGGCAGGACCACTTCCAGGCGCTTGCCGCCGACCTCGACGGTCACCGTCTCGCGCGTCGCGGGCTCGTCGGCCGCCAGGTCGCCCGTGTAGGGCTCGATCGTGTTGTCGAACTCGGTCTCGATCCACCGGGTGTGGACGGTGAACGGCTCGGCGACGAAGGCCGGGTCGGACACGACCGCGCGGTGGAAGGGCAGCACGGTCGGCATGCCGTCGATCTCGAACTCGGCCAGTGCCCGGCGGCTGCGTTCGAGTGCCTCGCGCCGGGTGCGGCCCGTCACGATCAGCTTGGCCACCAGCGAGTCGAACGTCTGCGGCACGGTCATCCCGGCCTCGTAGCCCGAGTCGAGCCGGATGCCGGGCCCCGACGGCGGGCGCAGGGCGGTCAGCGTGCCCGGCGCCGGCAGGAAGCCCCGGCCGGCGTCCTCGGCGTTGATCCGGAACTCGATCGCGTGGCCGCGCAGCACCGGGTCGTCGTAGCCGAGGGTCTCGCCGTCGGCGATGCGGAACATCTCGCGCACCAGGTCGACGCCCGCGACCTCCTCGGTCACCGGGTGCTCTACCTGCAGCCGGGTGTTGACCTCCAGGAAGGAGATCGTGCCGTCCTGGCCCACGAGGAACTCGCAGGTGCCGGCGCCGACGTAGCCGGCCTCGCGCAGGATCGCCTTGGAGCTGGAGTAGAGGACGTCGAGCTGCTCCGCGCTCAGGAACGGCGCGGGCGCCTCCTCGACCAGCTTCTGGTGGCGGCGCTGGAGCGAGCAGTCGCGGGTGCTGACCACGACCACGTTGCCCTCGTGGTCGGCCAGGCACTGGGTCTCGACGTGGCGCGGCCGGTCGAGGTAGCGCTCCACGAAGCATTCGCCACGGCCGAAGGCGGCCACGGCCTCGCGTACGGCCGACTCGTACAGCTCGGCGACCTCGCCGAGCGTGCGCGCGACCTTGATGCCGCGCCCGCCTCCGCCGTAGGCGGCCTTGATGGCGATCGGCAGCCCGTGCTCCTCGGCGAACGCCACCACCTCGTCGGCCCCGGAGACCGGGTCCTTGGTGCCGGCGACCAGCGGCGCGCCGACCTTCTGGGCGATGTGCCGGGCCTGCACCTTGTCGCCGAGCGCGGCGATGGCGGCGGGCGGCGGGCCGATCCAGATCAGGCCCGCGTCGAGGACGGCCTGGGCGAAGGCGGCGTTCTCGGCGAGGAATCCGTAGCCGGGGTGCACCGCGTCGGCGCCGGAGCGCTTGGCGATGCCGAGCAGCTTGCCGAAGTCGAGGTAGGTCTCGGCGGGCGACTGACCGCCCAGCGCGTAGGCCTCGTCGGCCACTCGCGCGTGCAGCGAGTCGAGGTCTTGGTCGGCGTAGACCGCGACGCTCCCGATCCCGGCGTCCTTACAGGCGCGGGCCACACGGACCGCGATCTCACCACGGTTGGCGATCAGAACCTTCTGCACCGACGTTCGTCCTTCCTCGGCGGGCGACTCAAGGGAGTGTAAGTGCTGGCTGTCGGCTCGCCGTCAGCGGCCCAGGTATGCGCCGCCGTTCACGTGCAGCACCTGTCCCGTGAGATGTCTCGCGCCCCGCGAGGCGACGAAGACGACAGTGTCGGCGACGTCGGCCGGAGTGCCCGGCCGGCCGTTGCGGGTGTTCGCCACACGGGCCCTGATGCCCTCCTCGGTCAGCCGACCGCGGAAGAACTCCGTGTCGACCACCAGCCCGGGCGCGACCACGTTCGCCGTGGCACCTTTGGCGCCGAGCTGGGCCGCGAGGTCGGCGGTCCACGATTCGAGCGCCGCCTTGGCCGCGCCGTACGAGCCGGAGCCGGTGCCACGGGCGGCGATAGAGCCGATCGAGACGACCCGGCCGCCCTTGCCGATGCGCGGCAGCAGCGCGGTCGTGACGAGCACGGCGGACATCAGGTTGGCGTTGAAGTTGGCCCACCAGGCCTCGGCCACGGCCATCAGGTCGTCGTCGCCGGGCTCCTGGCGGTCCAGGTTGGTGTTGCCGCCCGCGTTGTTGACGAGCACGTCGACGCGCTCGGGCAGGCTCGCCACGGCCTCCTGCACGGCGACGGGGCTGGCCGCGTTGAACGGCACGGCCGCGCAGCCGAGGCGGTCGGCCGCCTCCTTGAGCACGTGCTCGCGGCGGCCGGTGATCGTGACATGGTCGCCGAGTGAGACGAAGGCGGATGCGATGGCGTATCCGATGCCGGTGCCACCGCCGGTCACCACAACCTCGCGCATGGCCGGATGCTCCTTAGATCCGAATAATCCTCTGGACGACCATAGCCGCTCGGCATAACGCGGGCGACGGATTGGCGCCGCGCCTATGGTGAGGGCGCTATCACGACGATCCAGGAGGTATGCATGAGCCAGAGTCTGCTCGGTGGCGACCCCGGAGAAATGCAGTTGATGGCCACCCAGTTCACCCAACAGTCCGAAGCCGTGCGCACCACGATGACCGCGCTCGACCGCGAGGCGGCGAAGGTCGGCACGGCCTGGACCGGTCCGGGTGCCGTGCGCTTCCAGGGCGCCTGGCAGAACTACCGGGTCGCCTTCCAGCGGATGACGGAAGAGCTGCAGGAGGCCGCCCGGGTCATCAACACCTATCGGGGCAACATCGAGTCCGCGACGCGCTGACCCCCCGCGTGAGAGCCCCGGCGAGCGTGCCGGGGCTTTCTGGTGCCCGGGGCTGTCCGGCGTCCGGGGCTGTCCGGTGTCCCTTGAGGCCGGCGATTTCCGAGGCCGGAGCTTTCCGCCGTCCGGCCCAGATGCGAAACCGGGGCAATATATGCTTCTCGGTCATGATCGTACGGATCCTGCTGGCATGCGGGCTGGCCGTGGGGGTCGCCACCGTGCCGGTCGCCGCACACGCCGCACCCGTTCGATGTGAGCCCGAGAAGGGCTCGATGCGGGTAGGGGAGTCCTGGGCGCAGCGCCGCCTGGACGCGCGCAACGTATGGAAGCTGACCCGCGGCGAGGGGGTCACCGTCGCGGTCATCGACAGCGGCGTGGACATCAGGCATCCCTCCCTGGCCGGGCAGGTGCTGAGGCAGGTCGATCTCACCCAGACGGGCCATCGTGACTGCATGGGGCACGGCACCGCGACCGCCGGCATCATCGCGGGCCGTTATCTGCAGGGCGTCCCGTTCTACGGCGTCGCGCCGGGGGTGCGGCTGATCTCGTACAAGCAGACCAACGAGCAGAGCGGCGACGTCGGGAAGCTCGCGGACGCGATCAGCAAGGCGGCGGCGGCCGGCGTGGACGTGATCAACGTCTCGGTTCAGGCGAGTGACCAGCCCGACCTGAAGGCGGCGGTCAACGATGCGCTGTCGCGCGACATCGTGATCGTGGCGGCGGCCGGGAACATCGACAAGGACGGGGTCGCCACGCCCGCCTATCCAGCCGCCTATGAGGGGGTGCTGTCGGTGGGCGCCGCCAGCGAGGGGGGCGGGCTGTCCGACTTCTCCAACACCGGCTCCAGAGTCGGCGTCGTGGCGCCCGGCGAGAAGATCACCAGCACCTGGACCGGTCAGTCCTTCCGCAACGACCTCAAGGGCACGAGCTTCGCGGCGCCGTACGTCGCGGGAGTGGCCGCGCTGGTGCGATCGAGGTATCCGCGCCTCAACAGCGAGCAGGTGCGCCGGCGCATCGAGAAGACGGCCGACGGCGCGCTGGGCGACGGCACCGGGGCGGGCATGGTCAATCCCCTGCTCGCGGTCACCGCGGTGCTTCCGTCCGAGCAGGTGGCGGTGGCCGCGCCGCTGCCGCTCCCGCTGCCTCAGGGGGTGGTGACGAAGGCGCCGCCTGTCGATCAGCGGGCGATCGACGTGGCGACGGCTCTGGGGGCGGGTGCGCTGACCCTGGCGGGACTCGTGGTGGTCGCCCGCGTGGTGGTGCCGATGGGCAGGCGGCGCGGCTGGCGGGCCGGTACCAGCGAATGATCGATCATGTAACGATCGTGGAACATGAAAGCCTGTGATGCTGATGTGTCAGATTTGGTGCATTGTGACGGCAAACATGATTTTTCATCGGAAGGGCGCTCATGGGCTCCTTGCATCCGCGTGACCCTGAAGAGTTATGCGGCTACACCCTCATAGAGCGGATCGGCGAAAGTCCGCGGGGCGTCGTCTATCGCGGCCGCCGGGGCGAGGGCGGCGACTCCGTCGCGATCAAGCTGCTCCCGGAGACGCCGGACGCGTCCGACATCGCCCGGCGCCTCGAGTCCGCCATGCGGGTGCCGAGTTCCCAGGTCGCGCGCGTGCTCGACGCGGGAGTCTGGGAGGGGCAGCCGTACCTCGTCCGGGAGTACGTCGAAGGTCGCAGCCTCGCCGAACTCGTCGAGGCCGACGGAACTCTGGCCGGTGACGAGCTCGAGCGCGTGGCCGTGGAGGTGCTGACCGCGCTGATCTCCGTGCACGCGGCCGGTCTCTCGCACGCCGGGCTGACCCCCTACAACGTGATCGTCGGTGCTGACGGTCTCCGGCTCACCGACGCCGCGATCGATGAGCCGTCCGATGAGGCGGGATACCCCTCGCCGCAGGAGCCGTACGGCGCTCGCACGGATGTCTTCTCGTGGGCCGCGGTCGTGACGTTCGCCGCTACCGGCAGACCACCTTCGGGACAGGCCGTGCTCAACGCCGAACCTGAGCTGGGTGCCATGGCCGAGCCGCTGCGCGGCATCGTGGTGTCCGCCTTGTCGGTGGTGGCGGGGGAGCGGCCGACGACGCACGCTGCGCTTGAGGGGCTGATGGGCGCCGACACCGCTGTCCTCGGCGACGGCGAGCCCCTTCAAGGTGTGTTGCGGCCTCGGGCCCGTGCGAGCCGGCCGCCGGACGACGACGAGCCTCTGCTGGGCCTGCCGCTGGCGCCTCCCTCGTCGTGGACGCCACGGCAGCTGGACGCCTCCACGCAATGGGGACCGCCGCCACCGCCGTCGGCGACGGAGTCGCAGCAGGCCTGGTGGGAGCCCAAGACGGTGCAGGGCACCGTGAGTGGCGGTTCGAGGAGGAAGTTCCCCATCGGGCTGGTCGCCGCGATGGCCACGGTCGTCCTGGTCTCCGGGCTCGGGCTGTGGGGAGCGAGTCAGTACGTGCCCAAGCAGTCGCTGCAGCCCGCCTCCGCCTCTGGTGATCAGACGCCCGTCCCGGGCTCGGCGTCGAACGAGAAGCACTCCGCGGACATCCCCGCGACGCCGAAGCAGCGGACGCAGGAGCAGCCGGAGGAGAAGGCCCCCCGCGTCAAGACGCCCGAGCCGCAGGCCACCGACGTGCTGCCGTTCGACCTGCCGAGGGACGATCCGAGCAGCGTCGCGATGCCGGAGCTGAGCACGGTTCCCTCGCCGCTGCCGACGCAGCCGATCGCGACCCAGGCGGTCCCGCAGCCGACGGTCACGGTCACGGCGACGCACACCCCGGAGCGGACCGACCGGCGGGAGAACGGGGGCTCGCCCGAGCCTCACCCGACGCAGCCGCCGACATCGAATCCGTCACATTCCCCGCAGCCCCAGGTGACGGTGACGGTGACGGCGACGCCGACGGCTGAGCCGCCCACGCCGACGGAGCAGCCGACGGCTTCGGCCACGCCGACCCCGACACAGACGTTCACCACGAATCCGTACACCCCGGTCCAGGTCTGCGGTGACGGCTTCGTCGTCCAGCGGTCCACCGCGTTCACCAGCGGTGTCACGTACCAGCTGTACAACGACGGCACGGGGGAGCACTGCGTGGTGACGTTGAAGAACAGCGACGTCGGCAAGCCCGGTCCGGTCAGCGCCACGCTGGAGGTGCGGAGCGGGCCGCGCCAGTCCTACAACGGCGACCACGAGTTCTACGCCGGGCCGGTGAAGCTGCGGGCCGAGGGCAAGTGCGTGCGTTACGCGGGCGCGGTCGGCTCGTTCAGTACGAATTCCACCTGGGACGACTGCTAGACCCTGCAGGACAGGAGGCAAGGGTGTGCGCCACGCGGTGCACACCCTTCGCTGTGCCTGGGCGGCAGCCGGCCGGACTGACGGTTTCCTCACGGTCAATGATCAATCGAATAACGATCACTTAGGGACGTAAACCCGTGATGTTGGTGTGTCACATTTGGTTCAATGTGACTCGAAACATGATTCTTTGGAAGGGCGCTCATGGACCCGTTGCACCCGCGTGACCCTGCGGAGTTAGGGAGTTACACGCTCATCGGGCGACTCGGCGAGGGGTCACGGGGAGTCGTCTACCTTGGCCGCGAAGGCAAGGGCGGCACCCAGGTCGCGATCAAACTGTTGCCGGAGACTCCCGCCCACGCGGAGGAGGCCAAGCGCCTCAAGTCCGCCAAGCGGATCTCGAGCTCCTACGTCGCGCGCGTACTCGACGCCGGCGTATGGGAGGGACGGCCGTACGTCGTCCGGGAGTACATCGAGGGCCGCAGTCTGGCCGAGCTCGTCGAGGCCGAGGGGCCGCTGACCGGCGACGCGCTCGAACGCGTGGCCGTCTCCGTCCTGACCGCGCTGACCCCCATCCACCTGGCCGGCCTGGCGCACTGTGGGCTCACCCCGCGCAACGTGATCATCGGAGCCGACGGTCCCCGGGTCACCGACGTCGCGATCGGGCCGCCGGTCGGCGAGATCGGATACCGCTCGCCGGAGCAGCTCAACTCGGAGCCGTACGGGCCCTACACGGATGTCTTCTCCTGGGCGGCGGTCGTGACGTTCGCCGCCACCGGCAAGCCGCCCTTCGGGCACGACGCGAAGGCCGTCGCCAGCGCGAAGCCCAAGCTGGGCGCCATGGCCGAGCCGCTGCGCGGCATCGTGCTGTCCGCTCTGTCCAAGGAAGTGGAGCAGCGGCCGACGACGTACTCGGCGCTGCTGGGTCTCATGGGCGACAAGAACGCCACCGCCCCGGCCCCTGCCGCGCCGGCCGCCGGTCCGGTTGTGCCGGGCGCGAGCCCCGCTGTGCCGGTGCCGCCTCTGGTGCCGCCGCAGGCGCCGTCTTCCGGTCAGGTGAGCCTCCCTCCGGACCAGGACTCCACCATCCAGGGGCTGCCGGTGCCCCCTCCCGCGCCCGTGCCGCCGCCCGCGCATCTTCCCGCGCCGTTGGTGCCGCAGCAGGCGGACGCATCCACGCAGTGGGGACCGCCACCGTCCACGACGGAGCCGCAGCAGCCCCCGGCGCCGCCCGAGACGGTGAAGACCGTCGCCGGCGCGATTCCGGCCAGGAAGTTCCCCGTCGGGCTGGTCGCGGCGATGGCCGCCGTCGTGCTGGTCTCCGCGCTGGGACTGTGGGGAGCGAGTCAGTACGCGCCGAAGCAGACGGTGCAGCCCGCCTCGGCCTCCGGTGACCAGACGTCGGCGCCCGGCTCGGTGACGAACGAGCAGAACTCCGCGGACACCCCCGTGGCACCGCCGCAGCAGCAGCAACAGTCGTCGGGCCAGCCGGAGGTGACGGTGCCCTGGGCGAAGACGCCTGAGCCGCAGGCCACCGGTGTGTTGCCGTTCGAGATGCCCAGGGACGATCCGAGCAACATCGCGGTGCCGGAGCTGAGCACGGTTCCCTCGCCGCTGCCGACGCAGCCGATCGCGACCCAGGCGGTCCCGCAGCCGACGGCCACGGTCACGGCGACGCCCACGCCGCAGAACACCGACAGGCGAGGCAGGAAGTCGCCGACGCCCACGGTGACGGAGACGGTGCAGCCGTCGACGACTCCGTCCGCGACCCCGTCGCCCCGGGCTACGGTGACCGTCACGGCGACGCCCACCCCGACGCCGACGCCGCCCCCGACCACTGAGGCGCCGAAGCCGACCGAGGCGCCCAAGCCCACGGAGAAGCCCACGACCGCCGCGCCGACCGCGTCGGCTCACCCGGTCGCGTCGGGCAACCCGAACACCCCGACCCAGGCCTGTGGCGACGGCTTCGCGATCCAGAAGTCAACCGCGTTCGAGGGTGCCATCACCTACCTGCTGCACAACGCCAGTACGGGCGAGCACTGCGCGGCGACCATGAAGACCACGAACCTCGGCCAGAACAGCTACATCAGCGTCACCCTTGAGGTACAGAACGGCCACCGAGAGGTGCACAGTGGCGAGAAGCCGTACTTCGCCTCGGTGAAGCTTCACGCTGGAGGCAAGTGCGTCCGCTACATCGGCCAGGCCGGAGGCAACGTCACGACCTCCGACTGGAGCAGCTGCGGCTAGACCCTTCCGCATGGCCTGCCGGAACGGCTGACGCGGAGCGAGGGGCGCGCACCACGCGGTGCGCGCCCCTCGTCGTTCGCATGGGCTTGCCTAGTAGGGGCGGTAGCCGCCGCCGCTCTCCAGCGAGGCGATGCCCGGGTGGCGGCTCAGGTCGCCGTAGCGGCCGTAGGTGTAGAGCACACCGGCGATGATGTTGTCGACCGGTTCGAGGATCTTCCCGTACCCGGGCAGTTTGTGGGCGTCGAACGTGGGCGGGATCGTCTGCATGAGGCCCTGTGACGGGACACCGTTCCTGGCATTGATGTCCCAGTCGTTTCTCGCGCTGGGGTTGCCGCCCGACTCGTGGTGGATGACGGTCCAGATCCGTTCGATGTCCTTGGGGTCGTCCGGGTCGAGGTCGCTCACGTCGATCTTGCGTTTACGCAGGATGTCGGCCATCTCCGGCGACTTGATGACGCGGAGGGCTTCCTTGATCCAGTCGACGACCTCGGCCTTCGGGCGGGGCGTGTTGCCGGCTGACGAGGTGCCGGAGTGGTTGGTGTTCCCTCCGTTGTCTCCAGGCCTTCCGGTGTCGCCGGGTCCGCCCGGTCCGCCCGCGCCGTTGCCGGTGCCGCTGAGCTGGGTCTGCCGCTGCTCGGCGGGCGTCACCGCGATCCACTCGACCTTGTTGCCGGGCCCGGGGACGAAGGTCTGGTCGCCGGCGGGCGGGATGTCGGAGAAGAGGGTCTTCTCCTCACCGAAGCGCTTGCTGATGTTCTTCAGGGACGTGGAGAGCACGGTGGTGGCCGCGTCGACGTAGGTCTGCGCCGACTCGGCGGCTGTGCCGACCCTACCCGAGATGGCGGCGTCGAGGTCGGCCTGGGTCGCGTCGGGATCTCTCGCGTACGTCCTGCGCAAGGTGTTGACGTCCGTGATCAGGCTCTCGCCGATCTGGTCGACGCCCTTGCGGGCCTTGGCCAGCGCGTCGGCCGCGTCGTTCAGGGAGCCGGCACAGGACACCAGGGCGTCGTTCATGCCCTCCCCGGCCTTGCTGTAGCGGGCCATGTACGTGACGAAGGCGTCCGCGGACTCCCCCTTCCACCAGTCGTCCATCCTGCCGACCGCGCTCGCAAGGACGCCGGTGTTGCCCATGATGCCCTTGCCCGCGGTGCTCCAGCGCGTGGCGATGCGCCTGATCTCGGCAGGTTCGCCGGCCACCTTGTCCATGAGGGCGGTGAACTTCTGCCCGCCGGGCAGGGCGGCGATCTGGTCGCGCAGGCTCACGACGGATCCGGCGCGGCGGAGGCGTCATCGGCCGTCTTGATGTTGCGGCGGACCAGGTCGAGGGCGTTCTCGACGCCTTTGAGGCGATTCTCCGCGGCGTCGAGCTCGCTGCCCACCTTGGCCTCGACCGTGCCCACGGCCGACGCCAGAGCGGCGGAGTCGTCGAGAGCGCCGAAGACGGTGGACGCGGGTGTCTTCGCCGGGAACCCACCGCCTGACGCCACCGCCTTGCCACCCTTGACTTTGACCAGGTCGATGCTCCGATCGTGCACCGAATCCTGCAACCGCTCGAGCGCCTTCCGGCTCAGCTCGACACCTGCCATCGAGTGCCCCTTTCTGGTAGATCAGGATGAATGGCGACCGTCAGGCCGTCTCAGGCGGCGGCAGGAAGGCGGTCTGGGTCAGCCGGGCGCCGAAGCGCCTTTCCGCGTAGAAGGCCCGGCCGGGCGGGAGCGGTTGCGGGCGTACGTTGCCGAACACGTAGCCCTCGTCCTTGTTGCCGGACAGGACGACCGCGGGGCTGGCCAGGTCCTTGATCTTGGAGATGATCGGGTCGTACATGGCTCGCCCGATGCCGCCCATCTGGCGGGCCAGGACCAGGTGCAGTCCGATGTCGCGGGCCTGGGGCAGCAGGTCGACCAGGGGGAGCAGCGGGTTGGTGTTGCCGGCGACCAGGTCGTAGTCGTCGACCACGATGTACAGGTCGGAGCCCTCCCACCAGCTGCGACTCCGGAGCTGGTCAGGTGTCAGGTCGGCGGGAGGCAGTCGCTTGAGCAGCGCCGCCCGGGTGTTGTTGATCAACTCGGCGGCGGCCGAGCTCGACGCGGCGTAGCCGATGCGATGTTCGGTGACCGCCGTGTCGAGCAGCGTCCGGCGGTAGTCGATGACGATCAGCATCGCCTCGCGCGGCGTCTGCCTGGCCACCACGCCCTCGGCGATGAGCCGGAGCAGATTCGACTTGCCGCTCTCGGTGTCGCCCACCACGGCGATGTGGGGGTCGGCTTCGAAATCGATCAAGACCGGCGAGAGCGTGGCCTCGTCGATGCCGATCGGGATGCGCTTGGGGCCCGTCTGGTCGGGGCCGGGCAACGACGCCGCCGGCAGCACCGCCGGCAGCAGCCGCACCTCCCGCGCGGTGGGACCCCGCCAGGCGTCGCGCACCCCCTGCACCAGCGAGCGCACCCCCGCCGACATGTCCTCGGCGTCCTGCACTCCGTCGATCCTCGGCAGGGCCGACAGGAAGTGCATGCCGTCCTTGGTCAGACCGCGGCCAGGCACGCCCTCCGGCACGGCCATCGCGGCCTTGCGGTTGATCTCGGACTCGTACGCGTCGCCAAGCTTGAACTCGATACGGGTGCCGAACAGGTCCCGGATGGCGGGCCGGAACTCCGACCACTTGTTGGTCGCCGCCACCACGTGGATGCCATAGCCCAGGCCGCGCGCCGCGAAGTCGGTGATCACGCCCTCCAGAGCCTCGTGCTCCTGCCTGATGGTCAGCCAGCCGTCGATGATGAGAAAGATGTCGCCCCAGCCGTCGCCCTCGATGGTGCCGTCGGCCACCTGCCGCCGGTAGGCGGAGATCGAGTCGATCGCCTGCTCGCCGAAGATCCGCTCACGGTCGCGCAGGATGGCGGAGATCTCCGCCACCGTACGGCGCACGCGCTCGGCGTCACGCCGGGTCGCGACGCCGCCGACGTGCGGCAGCTGGTCGAGCGCGGCGAGTGAGCCGCCACCGAAGTCGAGGCAGTAGAACTGCACCTCCCGCGGCGTGTGGGTGAGCGCCAAGCTGGTGATCAGCGTGCGCAGCGCGGTGCTCTTGCCGCTCTGGGTGCCGCCCGCCACGCCGACGTGCCCGGCCGCGCCCGACAGGTCCAGCCAGAACGGGTCGCGCCGCTGCTCGAACGGCCGGTCGATGATGCCCACCACCGCGTGCAGCCCGCCGCGCCCCGGCCAGCCCGGAGTGGAGAGTCCCAGCTCCGGGGTGACCGACAGCGGCGGCAGCAGGTGGGTGAGGGTGGGCGGGTCGCTCAGTGGCGGCAGCCAGATCCGGTGCGCGGCCGGCCCGGCCCCCTCCAGCCGTTTCACCACGATGTCGAGCAGGCTGACCTGCGGGCCGCTCTTCTCCTCGCCCGCCGTGATCTCGGGCTTCGGCTCCTTCGCCTTCGGGATGGGCGCGAAGGCCGGGGTGTATTCGACCACTCTGCGGATCGCGGTGCTGCCGTCGGCGTCTCCACCTTGATGGAGATCGCCCTGGTAGGCGCCGGAGACGTACGCGGCCTTGAACCGGGTCATGCCGCTGGTGTCGAACTTCAGGAAGCCGTTGCCCGGCGCGGACGGCAGCTCGTAGGCGTCGGCCACGCCCAGCACCACGCGCGACTCCATGGCCGAGAAGGTGCGCAGGCCGATCCGGTAGGACAGGTGGGTGTCCAGGCCGCGCAGCCGCCCCTCTTCGAGGCGCTGGGAGGCCAGCAGCAGGTGGACGCCGAGTGAGCGGCCCAGCCGGCCGATCATCACGAACAGCTCGATGAACTCCGGCTTGGCCGTCAGCAGCTCGCTGAACTCGTCCAGGATCACGAACAGGGTGGGCATCGGCGCCAGGTTGGCCCCCTGCTCGCGAGCGCGCTCGTAGTCGCGCAGCGAGGCGTAGTTGCCGGCGGCGCGCAGCAGTTCCTGCCGGCGCACCATCTCGCCGTGCAGGGCGTCGTGCATGCGGTCGACCAGCGGCAGCTCGTCCTCGAGGTTGGTGATGACGGCGGAGACGTGCGACAGGGTGTCCAGGCCGAGGAACGTGGCGCCGCCCTTGAAGTCGACCAGGACGAAGTTGAGGATCTCCGAGGAGTGGGTGATGGCCAGACCGAGCACCAGCGTGCGCAGCAGCTCGCTCTTGCCGGAGCCGGTGGCGCCGATGACCAGGCCGTGCGGGCCCATGCCGCCCTGCGCCGACTCCTTGATGTCCAGCTCGACGATCCGGCCGTCGGCGCCGATCCCGATCGGCACCCGCAGCTTGTTACGGGCGGGCCGGGCACGCCACGTCTGCCCCGGATCGAGCAGGGTCGGATCGGCGACCCCCAACAGCTCGGTCAGCGTGGTGTTGGCGGCCAGCACGTCCTGCACCTCGCCGCCGCTCACGCCGCTCGACAGGCGCAGCGGCGCGAGCTGCCTGGCCAGCCCCTCCGCGCGGAGGTAGTCGAGCTTGTCCGGGTCGCCCAGCCGGGTGGCGCTCTGCTTGCCCGCGTGGTCGATCTTGACCATGAAGAAGCCGTCGGGCTGGATGTCGAGCCGCAGCGTGCTCTGCTCGTCCACGACGCCGGCGCCGTTGGACAGGTCGATCACGGTCACGCCCTGGATGGCGTCCAAGGCGAGCTGCGAGTCGTGCGGCACGTGGCCGCCGTCGATGATCAAGATGTGGTACGGCAGGGCGTCCGAGGGTGAGCCGGGCCGGAACCGGGCCCGCTCCTTGAGCTCGTCGCCGACCAGGCGGTCGAGGTCGCCCAGGTCCTCGGCCATCAGCCGCACCTGACCGGCGGCGTCCATCTCCTCAGGGTGCAGGGCGTGCGGCAGCCACTTGACCCAGTCCCACTGGGGCATCAGGTCGCCGGAGGCGCACACCATGATCCGCATGTCGTCGGGAGAGTGGAAGACGGTCATCTGCGCGATCATCGCCCGGACCAGATCGCGTACGGCGCCGGGGTCGCCGCTCAGCTTGATGCGGGCGAAGGAGCCGAGAGCCACCGCCACGGGCAGTTCGGAGACCGTGGAGTGGGCCCGGACGAACCTGCGCAGCGCTCCGGCCGACAGCGCGTCGAGGTCCTCGACCGGCTTGGAGTCCGGCGGCACGAGCTGGATGCCCAGCTTCTGCACGCCGGTGCCGAGGCGTACGGTGCTGAAGTCCTCGTCGCGTGGGCGGCGCTCCCAGAGCCGCTGGCTCATCGTGACCCACCACAGTGACTCGGGCGCCGGCCCGCTCCACTCCAGGGACTCGCGCTGCTGCTTGGCCGCCCGGCGCGAGCGTTTCCTGGCCTGGGAGAGGTAGCGGAAGTAGTCGCGGCGCAGGCCGTTGAGGCGGTGCTTGCGCTCGCCGGCCTGGCGGGCCATCTGGCCGATCGTCATGCCGACCATGGAGAAGGCGAACAACCCGCTGGCCACGTACATGAGCGGGTTGCTGTTGCCGCCCACGGTGAACATCAGCGCCATGGCGGCGCCGCCGGCCACCATCGGCAGATAGGTCAACACCGCCATCATGCCCTGGGGTTGGACCTCGGGGATCTCCGGAGGGGACTCGAGCAGGATCTCGCCGCGAGGCGGTTTGGGACTGGGCCGGCGCTCGGGGCGCCGCACGATGACGATGCTCACCCTGGGACTGCCTCCTGTGGGGGTCGGATGACTTTCTTACCAGAAGCACGCGATCACCCGTTGCCCTATATCTTCATCCTGTCATGTGACATATGGGGAAAAGGAGTACGGGTGAGGCAGCTGGCTCAAGGCCATCACGGCCCCATACCGCAGGGCGCGCCGCCTCAGGGCGCGTTGCCCCAGGTGGCCGCACCGCTGCCGCCGTTATGCCACGTGACGATCGTGGCGCCCCGCAAGCGGGCCGACCTGTCGCTGCCGGTCGACATCCCGCTACCGCACGTCCTGCCCGGACTGCTGCGGGCGGTCGGAGAGGTCGGCGGTGACTTCGCCGCGGCTCCCGGCTGGGTGCTCCAGAGGCTCGGCGGCCCGCCGCTCGACCTCGGACGGAGCCTCGCCGCGCTGGGCGTGCTGGACGGCGAGGTGCTCTACCTCCGCCCGAGCGAGCTCGCCCTGCCACCCGCCCTGTACGACGACGTGGCGGACCTGGTCGCCACGGGCGTCAAGGAGCGGGCCGGCGTCTGGGGGGAGGGGCACACGCGCAAGATGGGCCTGGGCGCCGCCGCGGCACTGCTCTGCGCGGGTCCACTGGCCCTGGTGCTCGCGGGGCCGCCATGGACGGTGACCGCCATCGTGTCGGGCGCCCTCGCCCTGTTGCTGGTCATCACCGGGGCCATCATGTCCAGGGCCGTGGGCGACTCCTCCTCGGGTGTCCCGGTCGGCTACGCGGCCCTCCCGTACGGCTTCCTGGGCGGGCTGCTCGCGCCCACCGGGGCCGTGAACGTGCTCGAACCGGGAGCACCCAGCCTCCTCGCCGCCCTGGCCTGTACGGCGCTGGTGGCCACTTTCGCGGGCACGTTGATCTCCGACGGAGTGGTGGGCTTCCTCGGGACGGCCATCGCCTCAGTCGCCGGCGCGGTGAGCGCGGCCGTGGTGATGGTCTTCGGACTGCCCGCCGCCGGGGTCGCCGCCATCACCGCCACCATCCTGCTGGCGCTCAGCCCGCTCATCCCGACCCTAGCCTTCCGCCTCGCGCGGCTGCCGCTGCCCACGATGCCCACAACGTCTGAGGAACTACGCAACGACAACCAACTGCTGGACGCCCCCACCATCAAGGAGCGCACCGTCCAGGCCAGGAAATACGGCACCGGCATGGTCGTCGGAATCTCACTGGCCACCATCGCGACGCACCTCTTCCTCGTCCTCGACGGCCACTGGATGTCCATGACCATGAGCGCCGTGCTGTCGCTGACGGTGTTCCTGCGGGCCCGGGTGTTCGCGGGGGTGGGACAACGGCTGTGGCTTCTCCTGTCGGGTGTGGCCGGGCTGTCCATGCTGGCGATCTCGCTGAGCGTGGGCAGCGGCGGCGTCATGGCCGCCGTGCTGGTGATCGCGCTGCTTTGGGCTGCGCTGATCTCGATGGGACTCGGCGTCTGGCTCCCGTCGGGCAAGCCGTCCCCGTTCTGGGGGCGCGCGGGGGACATCGTCGACCTGATGCTGATCGCCGCCCTGTTCCCCCTCGCGCTCGGCGTGCTCGAGGTCTACACCTGGGTACGCGGCCTGTCCGGCTGAGCGGCATTCGCCCCGTGAATGGCGCAGCGGAGGGCATCCGGTTACATGCTTTGTATGTCGTGTTGAAGATTCCCTGGTGACCGGGGGGAAACGTGGGACGAATCGTAGGCGGCGCTGGGGAAGGATGGTAGGAAGATCAGGTGTCGCATACTGAGCCCATGGCTGGTTTGTCCTCCGACGAGCCTTCGACCTCCCGCACTCCGACCGTCGTGCCGGCGGTGTCCGGCCCGTGCCCGCACACTCCCCCATGCCCCCCTCCGGTATGTCTGGCGCCGGGCCTGCGACCTCAGGGCACCACGGAGGCGGTCGTCCAGCCCGTCAGGCGCCCGGTGGAGCCCGACCCCGCGGCGAGCACCGGCACGGACGGCTACAGCGTCCACACGAGATCCCTGTGGAGATTCGCCGACACCATGATCTTCTCCGCCGATACTGTCGACGCCGTCAAACAGAGCACGCCTCGTTTCGATGGCTGGAACCTCATCCCTATGGGCGGCATTCCCATCAGCGGTCTGCTGTTCATCGGCCGCTTCAACGCCATCACCGACCTGTGGCGAGACTGCGCCGACACGCTTGCCAACTTGATCAAAACCGACAGCGCCAAGATAGCCACAGCGGCGCGGCGCTATCAGGCAGCCGAAGAGGCCGGCACCATCAAGACCGTCTAAGGATCTTGATGTCCATGCCCTCGAACGAACCGAGGCTGTTCGTGCCCAGCCAGCCCCAGGTGCCGACAGGTCCTGTGAAGATCTACCTCGCCAACCGCCACGGCGCCGTCACGAGTAGCCACACGATCTCGCCGCTGCGCACCGATCCGGGATTCTTCAAGAATCTGCTCGCCGCGCTTAACCCACTGCGCCAGACCAGCAGACGAGCGATGGTGATGTCCGGGGTGGGCATCGCCGTGCTGGCGCTGGATGTGGTGGCTACGCTCAACCTGGGCAACCCTGCTCTGTTCTACGGCCGCCGAGACCGGTGGAGGGAGCTGTCCGGCCTGCTGGGGGGGAACAGGACAGACATGTGGCGCTCTTACTTCGACGATATCGCGCCGCACTGGAGAGGCCACTCGGTCGAGTTGCTCCAGCAGTACATCAGGTTCAACATCCACGAGCTGTATGCCTATCTCGCCGAGTTCTCCGACGAGATGAGCCGCACTATGCAGGGCCAACTCAAGGAGGTCAGCGAGTATGACGCGTCGGTGTTCGCCCTGTACGCCACCTCGGCGCCAGTGCTCAAGACACTGGCCGCGAGTAGTGCCCATCCCGTTGGCCGAACGGCCCTGAGGGCCCAGCTCAGCGTGTTCGGGGGCGCGCTCATCGCTTTCGTCACGCAGTTCGCCGACGTCTTCAGCTCGTACCAGAGCGACCTCAACAGGTTGGAGCTGAAGATGAACGGCGTCAGGGCCGCCTTCTACCCGACTGGCAACCCGACCGAAGACCTGCGCAAGCTCGCACTCGATGACAACATCGAGAACCTGGACGGCAACTGGATCCCGGCATGAGAGAGCTCGACGGCGAGGTGCTCTACCTCCGCCCGAGCCAGCTCGCCCTGCCGCCCGCATTCGCCCTGCGGATGGCGCGGGGGAGGGCGTCCGGTTACGTACTTGTTAAGTCGTGTTGAAGATCTTCGTGTCACCTAGTGAAAACGTGGGACGAATCGTAGGCGGCGCTGGGGAACGATGGTAGGAAGATCAGGTGTCGCATACTGAGCCCATGGCTGGTTTGTCCTCCGACGAGCCTTCGACCTCCCGCACTCCGACCGTCGTGCCGGCGGTGTCCGGCCCGTGCCCGCACACTCCCCCATGCCCCCCTCCGGTATGTCTGGCGCCGGGCCTGCGACCTCAGGGCACCACGGAGGCGGTCGTCCAGCCCGTCAGGCGCCCGGTGGAGCCCGACCCCGCGGCGAGCACCGGCACGGACGGCTACAGCGTCCAGGTGGGCATCGTGAGGAAGTTCGCCGGCGACCTGGCCGGCTCCGCCGATGCCATCGACTCCATCGCACGGGCCACGCCTCGTTTCGAGGGCTGGAACCTCGTCCCCTTCGTCGGCATCCCTGCCATCGGCCTGAAGTTCGTCGGCCGCGTCAACACCGTCACCGACACCTGGGAAGAATGCGCCGACCTCCTCGCCGAGTTGCTCACAACCGACAGTAAGAAGCTGGTTGCGGCGGCGAACAACTACGAGGCGGCCGAAGAGGCCGGCACCATCAAGACCGCTTGAGGAGCGCCGTGTCAATGCCCCCGCAGGAGCCGCCTGGGCGGGTCGTGCCCCCACAGAAGCCTGGCCTTGCCAATCCTGGGCGCACCCGGATAACCGTCACGCCAACTCCGCCCACCAACCCCGGCTTCTACAAGAATCTGATCACCGCGCTGAATCCGCTGCGCCAGACCACCAGGGAAGCGATGGTGCTTTCCGCGGTCGGCGTCGGCGCGCTGGCCCTGGACGTGGCGGCCACCGCCAACCTGGGCGATCCTTTCCTGTTCTACGGCCGCCGCGAACGGTGGAAGGAACTGTCCGGGCTGGTGGAGGCAACCAGGAAGGACGTGTGGGTCTCCTACTTCGGCCCGGTCGTGGACCACTGGGAGGGCGACGCGGTCGCGATGCTCCAGCAATACGTCCGGTTCAAGATCAACAACTTGTACACCCTGCTCAGCAAGATCTCCGATGATATGAGCGGCGCCATGTATAACCAGTGCAAGGAGGTCCTCACGTACGACATGTCGGTGTTCGGTCTGTACGCCACCACGGCGCCGATCCTCAGGACGCTGATGGCCGCGAGCGCTCATCCGGTCGCCCAGCTGACCATGAGGGCGCAGATCGGTGCCTTCCTCACCGTGGCCGGCATCTTCGTCAAGCAGTTCGCCGACATCTGGAGCGCTTACGAGGGGGACCTCAACAAGCTGGAGCTGAAGCTCAACCAGCTCAGAGGATCCTTCTACGAACACGGCAACCCGGACTATGGGACGCGCTTCAAAGACCTCAAGCTCAATGACGACATCACGTACCCGGACAACTGGATCGCGAAATGAGAGAGCTCGACACCTTTGGCGCGGGTGGGGAGGGCAATCTGTCCGGCCTGCTGCGTGAAGTGGGCTCCTGGCTCGATTCGCTGACCGGCGCGCTGGACGAGATGAGCGAGGCGAGGCTGGAAGGCACCGACTCGACGGGGGCCGTGCGGGCCGAGGTGTCCGGCGTCGGACGCCTGCTCGGGCTCTCCATCGATCCTCGGGGGCTGCGCGACCTCGACCACGTCCAACTGGCCGAGGCGGTCCGCGAGGCGATCGCCGCCGCCCACGTTGCGATGGGCGAGCGGATGACAGAGGTCACAGAGGGGCTGGCGGCTCCCACGACTGCTGATGATCCGCTGGATTCCTATATCCAGCAGGTCTTGCGAGGGGATTGAACCGTGGAAGAGATCAGGGATGCGCAGGCCAGGCTGGACGAGCTGATCGCCGTCGCCGAGCGAGCCGAGGCGCGGGTGGAGGAGTGGAGCGCCCGGCAGTTCACCGGCCAGGCCGACGACGGCCGGATCACGGCCACCACCGACTTCCTGGGCGTTCTGGTGAGCCTGGAGATCAGCCCGTTGAGCAGACGGCGGCTGGACGCCACGGCCCTCGCCGACGCGATCTTCGCCGCCATCAACGCCGCGGAGGAGGCCGCGGCGGCCGCCAAGGACGAGCTGATGGATGATCTCCGTCCGCCTCAGTTCGGGAGATTGCACATGTGATCTCCAAGCGCTACTTTGCTGGGCATTTCCCCCATCAGGATGGAGTGGCCGGTGCAGGAGTTCGGGGATTTCGCCAACATCGATATCGAGAAGTTGATCAAGACCGCCGATGGGCAGTTCGCCCGCGTGGAAGAGCTCCAGAAGACCATGGCGGACCTGGTCGGCCGGGCGCAGGATGAGGACGGCCTGGTCACAGTCGAGTTCGCGACCGAGGGGCTGAAGGAGCTCGACCTCCATCCCAAGGCCATGCGCCTCAGCTCGGGCGAGCTCGCCGAGAAGGTGAAGGAGACCATTCGTGAGGCCTCCGACGATCTGCAGCGGCAGGTCAGCGAGGCGATGGGAGAGGTCTTCGGGGAAGAGGACAACCCGATGAACTTCGTCAAGGATCCCGAGGCCGCGCTGCAGCAGGTCAGGAGCGCCGAGGCGGCCTACAACCGGACTTTCGAGGACGTGATGGGCGAGCTCGACCGCATCCGCCGCCGCCTCGACCTCTGATCACCTACTTCCATGTGAGGCTCACCTGCGTGAAGTCCGGCTTCTCTTTCGTGGGCGGGTCGATCTGGCCCCGCAGGTCCAGGCCTTGCACCAAATGCCAGGTGGTGCCTCCCGCGAGGATCAAAGCCGCCGCGCTCGCCAGAACGCGCTTCTTTTTCATGATGTTGTTGAGCGGGATGAGCACCTTGTCGGCGACGCGCATCGCCGCCAGCCGGCCGGCGACCGCTCCGGCCGGTCCCGTAACGCTCGCCGCGTTGGCGGCCATCGCGGCAGTCACCATGATCGTGGCCGCGGTGGTGCAGAAGAGCAGGGATATCCAGGACGCCAAGGCGGACTGGCGTATGGTCTGGCCGGTGCCGGAGACGATGGCGCGTGACTTTTCGAGCTGGTCCTGGAGGACTTTCACCCTGCCATCGAATGCCGTTCTGTCCGCGGCCGTCCATTCGTGCGGGTATTTGGAGTCCTTGGTCTTGGTGAGCTGTTGGGACGCGTCTCCCAGTTGCTTGTAGGCGACCTCCCATTTGTCCGCCAGGGCGGCCTGCCCGGATGGGCTGCTGGCGAGGGCGGCGATGGTGACTGGAATGAGGTAGGCCGACTTGCCTCCTACGAGCTTGGCGGCGTACGTGCTTGCCGCGATCGCGGGTACGAACAAGTACCACCCGCTGTCCATACGCTTCTCACTCCTTGGCCATGTTGCGGTCTTCCGTTTTTTGCCAGTTCAGTTTGGTTTCCCTCAGCTTGTTGTTCCAGCTGTCGAGCAGGTTGCTGCCCTTCTGCAGGTAACCGGCGTGTGACTCCCTGAGGTTGTTGTGAGTGTGGTGAACGCCGGCGCCGAGGAGACCGAATGTCGAGAAGTTCGCCTGGTTGGTGTTCGCTGTCTGCTGTGCCTGTTTCAACCGAGGCGCGACTTCGTTGATGACGATGTAGGCGATGTTCTCTATGTCTCGAGGGTTGACCGTCTTTGTCTGAGGGTCATTGCTGCCGGCATTGGGCCTGGTGGATTCTGGTTGGTTCGCGGTCCTCGGATCCGTGGTCGTGGGGTTGGTGGGCGAGCCGCTGCCGGGGGTGCCTTTGCCAGGGCCGTTCTTGGGTGATGCCTCCGGAGTGCCAGGCGTGTCTTTTGGCGTATCATCCTTTGGCTTTTTATCGTCTTTGTCCGAATTGGGGATCTGGTCGGCAGGGGTGGAGCCGGGGGCGTATGGGCTTGCTGGGTTATCGTCGTCGGTTTTTTCGGCATCCGCTGGTGTTCCGAGGTTTGGGTCGGTGGGGGTTCCGGCGCTGGGGTCGGTGGGCGAGCCACTGCTTGGACCGCCGGGTGGGCCGCCACCGGGTTCGCTGGGTGAGCCACCACCGGGACCGCTTGGTGGGCCACCGCCGGGGTCGGTGGGCAGGCCCGTTTCGGGGGCGCTGGGCAGGCCCGTTTCAGGGGTGCTTGCTTCCGGGTCGGTGGGTGAGCCGGTTTCGGGGGCGCTTGTTCCGGGGTCGGTGGGTGAGCCGGTGCTGGAGTCGGGGGTGGCTGGGTCTCCGGCGTCGGCCGGTGTTTCGGAGTTGGAATCGGTGGGTTTTTCGGAGGTGGGTTCGTCTGCTGGATCTTGGCTATCGTTCTGGTCGGATTTCTGCTGATCCGCGGAGTCTTTTTGAGAGCCGTTGTCGGCTTGCTCTTGGTCGCCCTTGACCGGCTTGTCCTCAGTGACCTGAGAGGTGGAGACGTCAGACGGATCGTCACTTTTGTCCTGGTCTTTGTCCTTGTCATCCACTTTCGCCGGTTCGCTTACCGGCTGACCGGGCTCCGATTGCTGGGAAGGGTCGGCGGCCTTCGAGTCGCGGAGTGCGGCCGGGTCGAGGATCACGACCTGGTCGTGGAGTATCTCGCTGGGTGAGCCGGTGGTGGCCACCTCGGACTGGCCTGGTCCGACTGTCGTACTCCAGTTGATCAGGCTGTCGACATCTAGTCCGCTCATCGCGATCTCCTTCGCCCCATACTGATCGCAAACGTTAGCCCCCGCCTTGGGCGATCAGCGCGGTTTGGGGGCAAACCGCCAGGAATCGCTCCCCATGATCACATACGGTATGACGGGAGTCGCAGACGATCTACCTGCATGTATGTCTGAACGTCCCTATTGTGTTACCTAAACGTGACCTACCTACTTGTTAGTCATGTTGCGAGAGATGGTTACCGTGCTCTTTGATAGCATTCGTGCCGATCTTGGCCTCGGCACCCTAGACCTACGCGGAGAAGCGTAGAACCCGGGAAGAGGAATCGCTATGGCAACAGCTTTTACCGCCGGTCCACAACAGCTCCAGGCCGCTGCCACCAAGGTGGAAGACGCCGCGCAGAAAATCGAAGGCCTCCGCAAGGGGGTTGAGTCGCACGTCAACGAGCTTCTGGGCAACGGTGGGTGGTATGGGCAGGCAGCCACCAGATACCGGAAGCACATGGGCGACTGGGATAGGGCGTGCAAGATCATCCTCGCCGACCTCGAGCGGATTTACGACACGATCAGGTTGAACAGCAAGAACTACGAGAGCGCCGAAGCCGAGGCGCAGAACATCCAGCTCGGTGACGTCCCCGTCAACTCGAACGCGGTCGACCAGGCCATCAACGTGCGCGCCTAGGCTCGTCCATTTTTCAACATACACAAAAGGAGATCACCGTGGGTGACGGTCTTGCACCTGACGTTACGAAGGTCAACTTCAGTCGAATGGCTGCGCAAACGGAGGCCCTCATTGGTGTGGTGAATCAAATGGACCAGATCACCAGCCAGCTCTACAACGACATTCGGACGACGTTCGCGGGTGCCTGGGAGGACGGCGGCGACGGTCAGGGTGCGAAGTCCTTCTTCGACGCTAGTCAGGTCCGTTGGGACCAGCAGGAGAAGAACATGGAGGTGGCGCTCAAGGCCGCGGCCGAGGCAGTCCGTACGGCCAACGAAAGCTACCAGAACACAGAGAACAGAAACCGCAATATGTGGGATGTCTGAACCGTATCCACCGACTCGGTCACCGCTGGCGAGCGGTGACCGAGCTTGCGCATATGACAGGGCGAGATGGCACCCAAGGAAGAGACAGAGGACGGCGGGGACTCGCTCGTCCTGGACCCGAAGTGGCCTGGGCTCGACGGCGGCGAGCCGGTGGAGTATTCGGTCACGCAGATACGGGCGGTCGCCCGCGACCTGGCGTCCGCGAAGAATCTCGACCAGCACGTCGGGCGGCTCGGCGCGGACACCCAGCTGTCACCGGCGGAAGTGGGGCAGTGGGACGACGCGCAGGCGTTCAGCAAGTCCGTCGGCGAGACCAGCGCCGGGGCGAAGTTTCTCCAGGCCTACACCGACTTCGCCAACGCCTATGACCAACTGGTCGCGGCCATCGAGGCGAACGCCGACGCGTACGCGCAAACGAACAGCATGAACGAGGGCGGCAGTGCAGTCTGAGGAGAGTCACCGTGGGTAGCGAACGAGTTGTCCTTGTCATTCGTTCCGACGAGGGCCCTCAAGGGGAGACGGTCAAGGCTCCGAGGAAGAAGATCGAGCAGCTCCTCAGCGACACCAAGCCGGGAGACATCAGCGACGCGGGGTCCACCTATAAGGCCGCGGCCGGGGCGGTCGATCAGGCCGTACAGGCGCTGGAGCAGAGCGCCGGTCAGCTCGCCAAGGTCTGGAAGGGGCCGACGGCCGCCCAGGTGCAGAAGGCGATGCAACTGATGCACGCCAGCGGCGTCGAGCTGTCGTCCAAGATGAAGCAGATGGACGAAGCACTCGGAAGCTATGCCGAGGAGCTGCCCGTCACCCTCGCCAAGGTCGAGAGCATCCCCACCCCTGTGATGCCCCGCGGGACGACCACCGCCGCTGCCGTGTCGGCCTACGAGGAGCGGAAGGCGGCCGAGGACAGGGAAGCGCAGAAGGCGATGCGCGAGCTGAACCAGAAGATGGTCAACATCTTCAACAGTGCCGTGCCGACGACCGTTTCGTACGAACTTCCCACGGTCGCCATCCCCGGCAACGAAGGGTCGGCGAACCAGAAGCCCGTGGTCTTTTCCGAGTTGCCGGCGAACGCGGCGGAGACTGGCTCCCCGGGCTCTGGCGACCCGCTCGCACCTGGCATCGGCAACGGCCCGAGTGAGGCCGGCACGATTCCGACGGGTACGAGCCCCAGCGCTACCAGCCCGACGGGGAGCGGCATCAGCGACCCGGGCACGGGGACCTCCAACACAGCGGGTCAGAACGGCATAGAAGGCACGGGATCGGACCCGCTCAGTACGCAGCGGCAGACCGGGCTCACCGACGGCACCGTGCCTTCCGTGATCGGCGACCCTCGATCCACCGAGTCGGCCAACTTCTCTCCGCAGACGACGGCCACGGCCACCCCCTTCACCTCCACGCCGTTCACAGGTGCCCCGAACGCCACCACGCTGATGCCCCCGACGACCAGCCACGCTCCCGGTGTTCCGTCGGTTCTCGGTACTCCAGGGGCACTCGGAGGGGCGCCCGTCGGTGGTCATGCCGCCTCCGTGCGACCCATGGGCGGAATGGGCGGAATGATGCCGTTCATGCCGATGGGTATGGGTTCGGTCGGCTCCGAGCAAGGCACTGAAATCGGGACGAACCTTACGGAGGATCGTGACATCTGGAACACTTCGCACGTGGTGACCGAACCTCGCATCGGCTGACAGCGGGGCTGGTAGGGGAAAGGGGGGCTGGTGGGTAATCAACATCCATACTCGAACGGGAACCTGCCGCAAGGGCTGAACTTCGCGCCGTCGTCCGGGGTGAAGTTCAAAAAAGGCGAGATTGAGAGAACCAGCCAGACGCTTGGCTCGGACCGTACGCAGGTGGACAATGTCCTGGGCCGGACCAACGCAACCGACATCACCTTTCCCTACTATGGCGTGGCCGCTATGGATCTGTACTCCAAGCACATTGAGGCGCGTAACAGCCATGCCAAGGTGCTTACGGTTGCCAAAGAGGTTCTGGCCTCCTGGGAGACGGCGTTAAGAGAAGCGGATAAGAGGTACACCAAGGCGGACGACGATTCGCCGATCAATCAGCTCCAGGACATGCCGAACACGAACCTCCCGAACGGGAGCCTCCCGAACACGAACTTCCCGAACGCCAATCTGCCCAACACGAACCCCAACTACACGAACCCCAACTACACGAACCCCAACTTCACGAACCCCGACCTCGCGAATCCGGACCTCAAGAATCCTGATCTCGGGAACCCTGATCTGAAGAACCCGGACCTGGCGAGCCCCGATCTTGGGAACCCTGATCTCGGGAGTCCTGATCTTGGGAGTCCTGGTCTCGGGAGTCCCGATCTTGGGAGTCCTGATTTCACGAACCCTGACCTCGCGAATCCGGACCTCAAGAATCCTGATCTCGGGAACCCTGATTTCAAGAACCCGGACCTGGCGAATCCGGACCTCAAAAACCCTGATCTGGCGAATCCGAACCTTTCCGATCCCACGAAGACGGGCCTTTCCGGCTACGATCCGTCCACCACGCCGTCGATCCAGCAACCGCGCCTTCCGGAGAGCACCCCCTCGGTGGACCCGGGCCGCTTCACCACCGGTTCGCCGGGCCCCGGAACCGGCATCGGAACCGGTGTCGGTGCGCCAGGCACCGGCAATCAGGTTCCCGCTCTGGCCAAGGGTGCGGTCAACGGGCTCGGCGGGATGGGGGGCATGCCGTTCATGCCGATGGGCGGCATGGGCGGCGCGGGAGGCGAAAGAGAGAAGGATGGTTCCACGTCCGACCTGCTGCGTGGGGACGAAGAAGACTGGGGCATGGACGAGGACGTAGCACCGGCGGTTCTCCAGCACAGGGACGTGTGACGTGGGCCTCGGCAGGGAGAGTTTTCTGCTGGGCGCCGCGTTGGCGACTGCCAGTGCACCGTTCATCGGCCACCCCGCTGCTATCTCCGTCGCGGCATTGATCGGGACCCTCGTAGCGAATCCCGACTCCATGAGGGACGCGGGAAACGCGTGGTCGAATAACAGCGAGTTGGAAGCCCTTCGGAACTCGGTAACTAAACTGCAAACAGATCTGACAGAGGTCGCCGAATGGGACGGAGCGGCCGCTGAGACCGTCAACACGGCGCTCAAGAAGTTCATTGATGAGACGCAGGGACTCCACGAATACCGTAACGGCGTGGGAGGCGTCCTCAACAGTAGTGCGACCCTTTACAACATCCTTTCGGTGGCAGTGCTCGCCATCGGGGTGGTGATGGCGAAGATGGCAGTGGCCAGTGTGGCCAGCCACGCGAATCCAGGAGCCTGGGCCGCTGTCAAGCCGGCGCTCATCGCCGGCGTGAAGAGCTTGTGGGTCAGCCTCAAAGGGATGCGTTCCAAACTTTTGATGTTCGCAATGGGGGTGGGCGGCTTGTACATGATCCTCACCATGATGACCTCGCAACAGGGGATGAAGTTTCAGGACATGATGGCCGGCGCGCGCTTCCAGGGTGCCGAGCTCACCAACGATGAAAGCAGCGGAAGGCCCATGCCGGATTTCGAAACCTCCGCTCCAGATCTCGAAAACCCCCAGGTGTGACAACCGTCTTCCTCGCCGCCGCCGGTCGATGACATCCTCGACCTGAGGAAGAAGGCGGCGCCCAAGAGCGCCTGGAAACTGCCTGCCGCATTCCGCTCGAGCGTTCGGACACGCTCGACGAGCACCCTGTTGGAGCGGTGTGGTGGGCGCTGATCCCAGGTTGACCCCGCCCGTATGAACATGCCGACCGTGAGATCACGGCACCCGGTCCGGGTGGACCCGGAGCCGTTCTCACGGCTCCGGGTGTCGTGCCCCCGCTACCCGTTGATCTTCACCGGCGTGCGCGCCGCCGCCGGATCGAGCCGGGGACCTTCGGGGATCATGTGCAGGAGCTGGGCCGGCAGCGGCGCGACGGACGAGGCGTCGTACCCGAAGGTGTCAAGCTGCGCTCCTGACTGCAGGGGATAGAGCCGGTTCTGGTCGCTGATCAGGTAGTAGGTGTTGATCGCCGACAACTGCCCGTCGCCCGGCAGCAGCCCGGCCATCGCGGCCCCGCCAGGAGGCAGCAGGATCTGGTCGAAGTGCTCCTGGCTGCCGGTCGTCGCGGGGACTGGAATGGCGATCCTGCCACCGCTGGTGATCTTGGCGCGCGTCGAGCCCTTCTGTGTCTCCGCGTACACCGCGCACAGCGGAGCCTCCACCGAGGGCGTGATCACCTTCGGCATCGTCGAGGGCAGCCCTCCGCCCAGGAGTTGCAGCTTGGACGGCGCCGAGTTGGCGGTCGCGGCGTCGATCTCGATCGGCACCACCGGCCGATTCCCGTACGCCCTCTTGCTGGCCGGGTCGTTGCGGATCAGCGTGGCCTGGGTGACGGTGATCGGCGCGAGGCCGTCCTGGGCGAGTACGTACCACCGGTCCGCGCCGCCGGCGATGCCGGGGGTGGTGAAGATCTGACCGACGCGCGCCGCCTTGCCGGTCGGCCCTCGCACCACCTTGCCCCGGTTGGGGATGGATGGACCCCGGAAGTCGCGCCCGGTCGGGATGGCGTTGATCCAGGCGGCCGGCACCTTCCTGAGCCCGGTCGCGCCGAGCGCGTTGATCCCCTCTGGGCCTACCTTCATCTTCTGGTCGGACCAGATCACCCAGCCCTGCTGCTGATCGTCGGTGACGATCATCGCGCCGTTTCCGACCGGCGAGCCGCCGATGTCGATGCCACCCACGAGCGTCACGTACGTCTGGGTCGCTCCGGCCGCGTCGGCCGTCTGTCCGACACACACCGACCAGGGCCCCTTGACCAGGTTCTTCTTGTCCGGCAGGGAGTCGGGCGCCCCGGGAATGCCCACGTACGGTCCCCGGGCGAAGCCCGCCAGGGAGGCGGCGGAAACGTTGCGTACCTTGACATTGGATTCGTCGAGCAGCAGGCGCGCGGAGACGTAGTTGGCGACGGGCAGCAGCTTGTTGTCCTGCGCGCTGTAGACGTACTTCGCCCCGCTCTCCTCCTCCACGAGCAATTGCCCGGGATCAGTGAGCTTCGTCGCGTTGCCAGGTTTGACCAGCCCCCAGATGCCGAACCCCGCTGTGATCAGTGCGGCGATGATCAATCCGCAGAACATGGCCACCGTGTGCCGCCGCATGGGCGACTCGGGCACATCGGGCTCGGCCTGCAACAACGCCATGCCGAGGCGCTGCATCATCAGCCGATGAGCCTGATAGAGGTCCTTCCGGGTCTGCATGCCACTCCGTTTCGGCGGGGGAGGAGTGTGACTGACAACAGGACAGCATAGGAGTGTCCCCGAGCGTCTCCTGAATCCGCTGGGAGCTATGTCCTTTTTCTGTACGACGCGCCCTTTGGGCTACTAGGCTCTTGATCGAACTGGAGGTGTGCTATGGCGGATCCGGACGAGCGGCTTGGCTTGCCTGGGCTCAACCCCGGCAAGGACTGGCCCGGGCTCGATCCCGACAGGGATGGGATCACGTTCAGCCCTGACAAGTTGAAGAAGATCGCGAAGGACCTTGAGCAAGAGCTTGATCGGCTCAGCGGGGGGATGCCTGGCTCTCTGCGGCACCTGTCGGAGGAGACGCGGGTGCCCTACGCCGGCACAGACAACTGGGAAGCCGGGGAGACCCTGCACAAGAGCCTGAAGCAGGGCAACGAGTACTTCACGGAGATCTACAGGGGGATCGTCGACGACTATCGCAAGGCCATCGCGCTGATCTACGCCGGGGCCAACGATTACGAGGCGGTTGAAAGACTGATGAGCGATGGGGGGATTCCCGGATGACGGAGTACGAGGTCAGAGCCAACGGGGACTTCGCCGTCCACGGTGAGCAGCCCGTGGAAAAGGTCAAGAGAATCTTGGAATCGGTCAATCCGCGGGCTATCGAGAAGGCTGGTGACGCCTACCTCAACGCCTCTTCCACGCTGGAGGTGGCGAGGCGGGCGGTCGAGGACGCCGGCAAGGCGATGGCGGACGTCTGGGGCGGCAAGGCGTCGGTCAAGGCGCAGCAGGCGTTGCAGACCTTGCATGGTGCGCTCGAAGCGCTCGGTGACAATGCCAACCGAATGGGGCGCCCCCTCCAATCGCTCGGCAAGACCGTCATCCCTCCCTATCAGAACGATTTCGGTGGGTGGCACAACTGGGACGACGGGAGCAGTTGGGACGACTCGCTCCCGGACATCTTCGTCAACACCAAGGACGGGGTGAACTGGTTCGGCTCCGACAATGAAGCGGCGACCGACCACCTGAGGAAGTTCAATAACGCGCTGAACACTTGGCACAACCTGCTGCCCGAATCTCTGACCGAGGACTTGCCCAAGCTTAAGTGGCCCACCCCGGACCAGAACGATCACCCGGTTCCCAAGTACCCCACGGTCGACCTTCCTGACAGGGGTAACAGCCCGAGCTACTCTCCTGATCCCAACGGGAACCTCCCGCAGAACAACGGTCCCAAGACCGATCCTGCGAACGATAACAACCCGAGCATCACGGACCCGAACGCCACAGACCCGAACGCGACAAACCCGAACGGTACGGATCCGAACCCCACGGACCCGAACGCAACGAACCCGAACACGAACCCGAACGGTACGGATCCGAACCCCACGGACCCGAACGCGAATGGGCCAGGAAACGGCAACGTGAACGGAAACCTATCCGGCACCGATCAGCCGGGGCTCAATCCCTCCCTGAACCCTGGTGGTTTCAACGGCGCCACGAATCCCAACGGCACCGACCCACGGTCGACCGGCCTGTCCGACTACCAGCCGCCGAAGCTGGACACCCCGCCGTTCTCCACCACAGGCCCCAACGCCTCGACCTCGCCCACCACGTACCTGCCTGCGGGCAACCCCTCGGCGACGGTCCCGGGCGTGGGCACGGTCCCAGGCATAGGCCCCGGCACGAACATCGGCACGAATGTTCCTGTGAACACGAACGGAGCCAGCCTTCTCCGCGCCGGAGGTACTACGACCGGCGTGCCCGGAATGGGGATGCCCTTCATGCCCATGGGCGGCATGGGCGCGGGCGGCGGCGAGGAACGCACGAGCGAGACGTCCACCTGGCTCGTGGAGGAGGACGACGTGTGGGGCGGCCCCGCCAAAGACGTCGTCGACGACACCATTCGCTGACAGGCATTCGGGGCCGGCCCCCTCCACCGCTCACACGATGGCGGGGGCTCGCTTTCTTCAGGCGTCTGCATCTGGGAGGGCTGCCTGCACCGGCAGGGTGGCGCCCGCGGTGACAAGGAGACCGCGTCCAGGAGGCCCGCCGACGGCGCCGCGCGGGAGTCGGATGGTGAACAGGTCGCCGTCGGAAGGGCTCTGCACGGACAGCAGTAAGCCTGTCCGAGCCTTACGCGTCTCAGCCGTGAAGCCCCGGAAAGACGTGGCCAGGTCACCCGTGGTCCCCGCGACGATCAGCCCGTGCTCGCCGTCCCTGCCCGACCGGAGCACCTCGTCCAGTGCCATCCCGAGCGGTGAGTCGGGGTTGACGAGCTCGGCGTCGTCCACCAGCACCACGTAGCGCTCCAGCCCGGCGACCAGCTCCTGGAGCTGGTCGCTGTTGCCGTCCAGCACGGCGAGCGTCCCTTCCAGAGTCCTCAGCGGGCTGCGCCTGGGGGTTACGGCGATGACGGGCGTGCCGGACGAGATCAGCGACCTCGCGGCCGTGAGCAGCGTCGAGGAGCGCCCTGAGCGCGCGGGCCCGGCGATCACCGCGCCCGGCCCCTGGGCGAGCAGGTCGACCCCCTGGGGCGTCAGCGCGTCGCCTCCCGCGCCGATCAGTGCCCAAAGGGGAGAAGGCGGCTGGAAACCGGGTACGAGGTCGAACGTCTGGCTCGCGGTGATCCGCACCGGCAGGGCGTCCACCCGCAGCGGCTGCTGTCCTTCGCGCTGTCCGGTGCCGGAGGTGAGGGTGCGGGCCATGGACTGCAGGGCGGCCACCTGAGCGGGGCCTGAAGAATCATCGGAAAGCAGGGCGATCTGGTGCTCCACGATGCCGTGCTCACCCAGCGACAGGGCGCGTCCGGGCGGCATGGACGACGGAAGCCCCTTGATCGGCAGCCCGGCCAGGCCGTAATCGGACGGATCCGCCAGGCGCAGGATCAGCCGGTCGTCGAACACCGTGGACACCTGGCCCATCAGGCTCGAACGGTCGCCGGTGACGACCGCGCGCAACCCGACAGCCGGCCCCTCCCGCAGCAACTGCAGCAACGCCTCGGGCAGCCGCCCGTAGTCGTAGCCCTCGAACGCGGCGACGAACCCCTCCCAGCGGTCGAGCATGAACACCAGCCAGGGCAGGCGATGCCCGGCCTGACGGTATTCGGCCAGCGAGGCGTGGCCGGCCTCGGCCAGCAACTGCTGACGGCGGCCCACCTCGGCACTCAACCTGGAGAGGAGACGTTCGACGCGATCGAGCTGGTCGCGGGTCACGACGGCGCCGCAGTGCGGCATCGCCACGAGAGGCAGCAGCGCGCCCGAGCCGCAGTCGATCGCGTGGATGTGCACGTCGGCGGGAGAGGCCTGGGCGGCGATCGCGCCCGCGATCGTGCGGAGCGCCGTGGACCTTCCGCTGCGTGCCGCGCCGGCGATGAGGAGGTGGCCGCCGTGGCTCAGGTCCAGCGCGAGCGGGCGCCGGTCCTGCGCCCACGGCCGGTCCGTGACCCCGAACACCAGCGGCCGCACCTCGCTGAACGTTCGCTGACCGGTGGAGGCGCCGTTGCCGGACCCGTCGCCGAATCCCTTCGAGCCTCGCGCGGGCCACGCGTCCGGCCCCAGCCGGCCAGGCCCCATGAGCGCCCCGGGCCTCGCGAGCGCCCCTGGTATCGATCCGGCCTGTGCCCCGCTCTCCCCGAACAACTCGTCGAGGACGAGCCGCGTGGGAAGCGGCTCCAGCCACGGACTCGGCTGCCGTCGTACGCCGGTCAGCCGGGTGGCTTCGATGACGGCGTCGGCCAGAATCGACAGGTCAGTGACCGTTGACTCCTCCGTAGGCTCAGGCGGCGCGGGCAGCGCCCGGCCCAGCGACCGCCAGTCGACCTCGACCACCCGCACCGGCACGCTGTCCTCGGCGCCTCTCCCGATCCCGATCACGCCACCCGGCCTCCCCGCCCCGGACAGGTTGCCCGCGTCATGACCACCCTCGGCTGGATGAGGTGCGGGGAGTAGAGGTGGTGGAGCCGCATGGAGCCCGGGCCGCTGGCCAGGTGTGCCATCGCGGTAGGGAGACAGCCGTCTGGACGCGGGCAGGGGGCTGCGGCCTCCCACCCGTGCTGTCTGGACGGCCGTCGCGGCGCCCACGCCGGACTTCACGTAGCAGCGGCCGGGCGTCGACTTGGAGATATGGGCCGCGTCCGGCAGGTCGATCACGTCCGTCGACTCCATGGGCTCGGTGACCCTGAGCGCGATCCGCAGCGAAGTGTTGGCCTGGATGTCGGCCGTCACAACACCTGCCGGGCGCTGGGTGGCCAGGATGAGGTGGATGCCCAGCGAGCGACCCCGGCGGGCGATGTCGACGAGCCCGGCCACGAAGTCGGGCAACTCGGCCACCAGCGCCGCGAACTCGTCGATGATCAGCACCAGCCGCGGCAGCGGGTCACCGGTGTAGTCGTCGATGTCCTTGGCCCCGGCCGCCAGCAGCAGGCGCTCGCGGCGGCGGACCTCGGCGGCGAGGGAGTCGAGGGCCCGCTGGGTCAGGTGGCCGTCGAGGTCGCTGACCATGCCGACCGTGTGCGGCAGTCGTACGCACTCCTTGAACGCGGCGCCGCCCTTGTAGTCGATCAGCACGAACGTCAGCTGGTCGGGGCGGTTGGCCACCGCGAGCGAGCAGATCAGGGTCTGCAGCAGCTCGGACTTGCCCGCTCCGGTGGTGCCGGCGATCAGTCCGTGCGGGCCGTCGAGGCTGAGGTCGACCGAGAAGCGGCCGTCCGGGCCGACACCGATCACGGCCTTGGTCGAGCCTTGGTCGCGCCAGCGGGCGGCGATCTCCTGGCCGGAGGGGGAGCGCAGGCCCAGCAGGTCGAGCAGGCGGACCGCGCCCGGCAGGTTGCCCGAGGGATCGTCGCGGCTCACGTCGCGGATCGGCGCGAGCGCCCTCGCCAGCCGGTCGCACCACGACGGTGAGACGAGATCGCCCAGCACCGGGCCGATGACGTCGAGCCCGCCGCCTCGCAGGTGGACGAGCCCGTCGGACCCGCACGCCGCGACCGTCGCGCACTCCTCGGGCAGCAGCCGCTGGTCGTCGTCGAGCGCCAGGGTGAAGACGCCCGTGCGCGGACCCTGGCGCAGCACCTGCGGCATGCCGGGCAGTCCGCGCAGGACCTGGGCGCCGTCGAGCACGACCAGCACGTCGTAGGGGCGCTCGTCGAAGGTGGCGAAGGCGGGCGCTTCGGGACCGCCGAGGTCGTCCCACCCCGTGGGGATCTTGCCCAGCTCGGGGATCGCGGTGTTCTGGCGTTCGTCGATGAGGGACGCCAGCTCGGCGACCCGGCGCGCGGCGGACTCGGGGTCGGTGCCGACCAGGGCCACGCAGTCCTCGCCGCCGCGCGGCGCGCAGTGCGGCAGCCAGCGCACCCAGCCCCAGCGGCGCTCACCGTCGGGGTGCGCGGACAGGACCACGATGGCGAGGTCACGTGGGCTGTGCAGGGTCGCGGCCTGCCCGATCAGCCAGCCGGCCAGGCCGACGGCGGCGTCGCGCGGGCCGGTGACGCCGGCCACGCCGAGCCTGCGCATGGCCAGCGCCACGGGCACGGCGCGGCAGACCGGCGGGTCGATGGGGCCGCCGGTCTGCTCCTCGGTGAGCTCCAGACCGGCGGGCAGGTCGGCCAGACCGACTCTGAGCCGGAGCGAGTCGGGGTCGTGGATGCGCCGCTCCCACAACCGCCTGCGTGGCCCCGTGGCGGTGAGCAGCACCTGGGCGGGGTCGGGCGCGTCGGCCCTGCGCTCGAGCTCGTCCTGAGCCCTGGCCCGCTCGACGGCCGTCTCGTAGGCCTCCAGCCGCTCCTTGAACTCCTTGGCCGCCTTCCGATGCTGCTTCCTGCCATGACGGCGATCGCTCCACCACTGCCCGATCATGATCACTGGGGTCATCAGGGCGAAGAGCAGGAAATACCACTGCTTCAGAACGTAGGCGAGCGTCAGGCCCACCACCGCCGGGAGGAACGCTGCCAGCAGTTGCAGCCGCATCCCCTCGGCCCGGCGCGGCTCCTGTGGCTTCTTGAACGCCCGTTGTCCCTCGGTGCGGCGGAGCCGGGGCGGCCGGTTGTAGGCCAGGCCACCCTCGGGCCGAGGCGCGAGGTGGGCGTCCCGCGGCTCGATCGCGGTGAGGGTGAACACGGATGATCCGGAGGTCAACACCGCGTGCTCGGGCCAGTCGGCCGCCTCTGCCAGTGGCCGCGCGTCCAGCTCGGGGCTCTGCCAGGTGTCGGAGGACAGCTCGGCCGCCTCCCGCTCCGCGACCCGCGCGGTGAGCTCGGCGACCTCCTCGGCCCACCGGCCCTTCAGCCTCAGCCGCGGGGCCTGCTCAGGCGGCGTCCGCCGGGCGGCCTCCACGGTGATCGCGTCAGGGGTGACGCGGAGAGCGACGGCCTCAGGGGCCAGCATCGGATCCGCCACGGCGATCGCGCACATGGGGTCTGACCCGATGACGTGCACCCCGAGCCCCAGGCGGTGCACCGCGCCGGCGGCGGGACCGCCCACGACCCGCACCTCGGCCACCCCGCCAGGCTCCTCGATGATCGTGGACCTCGCCAGGCGGGGATCGAGCGTGACCTTGTCGCCGTCACGCAGCACCGCCGTGGCCGGCGCACGCGGGTCAAGAGGCCGCCCGTTGCGCCACAACGTCGTCGAATCCCCGGCCGCCCCGGCAGCCGAATCGCCCCATCCTGGCTCGTCACTCCGCCCGGGGACGCGTGGGTCGCGTTGTCCGGGCCGACGCGTCGACTCGCTCCAGCCTGGTCGGCGCGGGTGAGGCGCGTCCGCGCCGCCGGGCCCCCGTGGTGACCGGTCACCCCACCCGGGCCCTGGATGGCGAGGGTTGGGGATGGATGCCGGGCCGCCGGGGTCCGACATGCCGTAGGGCGCCCGCGCTCGTGGCAGCCGGACGACCTTGGCGAGCGGCTCCTGACCGCCGAGCGCCTCGCTCACCCTGGCGACCGTGGCGCCGTCGTCGCCGTCGATCACGACATCACGGTCGCCCTGCTCGCCGAGCACGGTGAGCATGATCCGCATGGGCCGTCTCCTCGGTCGGAACTCGGCGCCAAGGTAGCGCCCGAAGCGACGTTAAGCCCGCCGGTTGGCGGCAACGGCATGGAATCCGCAAGTTGTGGATAACCGGCCCGCCACCGAAAAGGCTGTGGAAAAGCTCGCGGCCGCCGGTCATCCATGCTATTTGCCGCATTCGACCGCAGGTAGACCCCTTTCGAAAGGCTTCTCCGGGTGCGTGACGCGGGTAAGTCCGGCTCGCCCCTCATGCGAGGACGAAAGCCCTCGATGAGGCGGACCGAAAAGCGGCGGGCGTGTGGCAGGATCGTCGGCGATGGCGAGTAGGGTCACCATCGCCACAGGCCAGAGGTCAGATGGTGGCGGTCGAGAAACCAAATGGCAGGGTTCGGGACAAACGATCAAAGGGCTCCTGAGCCCGTAAATCCCGAAACATCAGTGAACAGTGCTGCACATGTTAAAGATGTGACTCATAGCGGTAGAAATTATGCGCGTCAACTCGCTAGAAAAAACTGGTATGGATTTCGTCGAGTTGACACCGCCCTACCTGCGAAACGAGCATGGTTCCTCGCGTTCCAGCCCCGCCTCACCGCGCGGTTGCACATAATGGCGTGAATTCGACATTTCACAAATGGGAGCCCCCCACCCATGAGGACCAGCGAAAAGCCTGCCGTCAACCCTGCCGTCAACACGGCGGGGTTGTCCGGCCCGGCCTCGCGCAAGCTCCCCGTCCCACCCCGCGAGCGGAAGCCTGCCCTGGCGGCCCTCGCGGTGCTCCTCATCCTGGGCGGGGCGCTGGCCACGACACTGCTCGTGATGCGCAGCGGAGACCGGATCTCCGCGATCAGGATCACCGAGCAGGTCGGCGCGGGCCAGCCGTTCACCGAGCAGTCGATCGAAGAGGTGCAGATCGCCGACACCGGCATCGACTACGTCAGCTGGTCCGAGCGGCAGAAGGTGCTCGACAGCTTCGCCGCGGTCACCATCCTGCCCGGCACCCTGTTCATCGACGACATGGGCGTCACGGCCAGCCAGGAGCTGGGCCCCGGTAAGGCCAAGGTGGGTCTCGCGCTCAAGCCCGGCCAGGCGCCGGCCGGCCTCGTCAAGGGAGACCGGGTGCAGATCGTGCACGTGCCGGGCCGTTCCAGCCAGACCGAGAGCCGGGTGCTCGCCCAGAGCGCCCTCGTGGTCAGCGTCGGAGCGCCGGGCAGGACCGGCGGCAGCGGGCAGATCACCGTGATCGTCGACTCGACGGCGTCACCGGAGATCGTCAGATACGCCTCCAGCGGTGAGATCGCGGTGGCCGTGCTGCCCGGGGCTCGCTGAGGTGGCCCTGATCGTGCTGGCCGCCGACAAGGGCGCGCCAGGGGTGACCACCGCCGCGACGGCCCTGGCGGCCGTCTGGCCGAGGCCCGTGCTGCTCGCCGAGTGCGACCCCGCGGGCGGCGACCTCGCCTACCGGCTGCCCAGCGCCGACGGCGGCGTGCTCAACCCGGGCAAGGGCCTGCTCACACTGGCGGCGACGGCGCGCCGCGGGCTGGAGCCCGCGCAGATTCACGAGCACACACAGAAGATCGTGGGCGGGCTCGACGTGCTGGCCGGGCTCACCCATGGCGAGCAGGCGGCCGGGCTGACCTGGCTGTGGGGTCCGCTCGGCCGCTCGCTCGCCGCCGTGCCGCACGCCGACGTGATCGCCGACTGCGGCCGCCTCGGCGCCCACCCCCAGCTCGGCGATCTGCTGGCCGAGGCCGAAAAGGTCGTGCTGCTCACCAGGGCCACCCTCGACCACGTCGCGCACCTGCGCGAACGCCTCTCGATCACCAAGGCTCACGGCGTCGTCGTGATCGCCGACCCGCGCAACTACCGCTCCTCGATCGACGACGTACGCCGCATCGTGGGCTCGACCGTCGGATTCGTGTACGGCCTGGCCCACGATCCCAAGGGGGCCGAGCTGCTGCGCGGCCAGTGGGGCGGACGGCTCGACCGCTCGCTGCTCATCCGTACGGCACGCGATCTCGCAGGACGGCTGGTGAGCCACCCGTGATCGACCACTCCCTCGTGAAGCGTTTCCGCCAGGAGGTCGGCGACCGCCTGGCCCACCAGCGCCGGCTCGACCAGGCCAACGGCCTGGCCGCGATGACCGGCGAGGACGAGCGGCAGTTCGCCAGGGCGCTGATCTCCCAGGTGCTGGAGGAGCACGCGCGCAACGAGATCGGCCTGGGCCGCACCCCGCCCACGGTCGAGGAGGAAGAGGCGCTGGCGGCCGGCATCCACGCCGCGCTGTTCGGCGTGGGCCGTCTCCAGCCGCTGCTCGACGACCCCGACGTCGAGAACATCGACATCAACGGCTGCGACAAGGTTTTCGTCGGTTACGCCGACGGCCAGGAGCTCGCGCACGACCCGGTCGCCGAGTCCGACGAGGAGCTGATCGAGCTGATCCAGATCCTGGCGGCCTACTCGGGCCTGTCGAGCAGGCCGTTCGACACCGCCAACCCGCAGCTCGACCTGAGACTGCCCGACGGCTCGCGGCTGAGTGCCGTCATGGACGTCACGCTCAGGCCGGCCGTGTCGATCCGCCGCGCCCGCCTCGGCAAGGTGTTCCTGTCCGACCTGGTGGGCAACGGCACCCTGAGCCCGGAGATCGGCCGGTTCCTGACGGCCGCGGTCGCCGCCCGCAAAAACCTCATGATCGCGGGCTCCACCAACGCCGGCAAGACGACCCTGCTGCGAGCCCTGGCCAACGAGATCCCGGCCGGAGAGCGGCTGATCACCGTCGAACGCGCGCTTGAGCTCGGTCTCGACCAGTTCCCCGAGCTCCACCCCAACGTGGTCGCCTTCGAACAGCGGCTGCCCAACTCCGAGGGCCAGGGCGAGATCACCATGGCCGAGCTGGTCAGACGCTCCCTCCGGATGAACCCCAGCCGCGTCATCGTCGGCGAGGTGCTCGGCGACGAGATCGTCACCATGCTCAACGCCATGACGCAGGGCAACGACGGCTCCCTGTCCACCATCCACGCCAATTCCAGCATGGAGGTGTTCAACCGCATCTCCACCTACGCCCTGCAGGCCAACGAGCGCCTCCCCATCGACGCCACCCACATGCTCATCGCCGGCGCCATCGACTTCGTGGTCTTCGTCGAGAAACGCAACGACTACGACCGCGGCGGCACCCTGCGCCGCTACGTCTCCAGCATCCGCGAGGTCAACGGCTGTGACGGCCGGGTCCTGTCGAGCGAGGTGTTCGCGCCGGGCCCCGACGGCTCCGCCTTGCCCCACGCCCCCGTCTCCTGCCTGCAGGAGCTCGCCGCCCACGGCTACCACCCGGGAGGCTGGTGATGATCCCTCTCGACCCGCTGGCGCTGTTCGCCGGCGCCGCCGTCGGCGGCGGCGTCTTCCTGCTCGTCCTCTCCCTGTACGGCCTGCGCCCCAAGCCGTCGCAGCCCGAGCGCCACCTGGTCAGGATGCTGACCACGCGCGGCGCGATCGCCGCGGTCGTGGCCGTCGTCGTCCTGGCGGTCACCCGCTGGCCGGTGGTCGCCGTGGGATCGGTGCTGCTGGTGTTCGCCTGGCGCGGTCTGTCGGGCGGCGCGGCCGAGGAGCGCGCGGCGATGCGCAGGCTCGAAGGACTGGCCGCCTGGACCGAGTCGCTGCGGGACACGATCGCCGGCGCGGCCGGGCTCGAACAGGCCATCCCGTCGTCGATCAGGGCGGCCGCGCCCATGCTGAGACCCCACCTGCGGGCGATGGTCGACCGGCTGCACACCAGGATGGCGTTGCCCGACGCGCTGGCGTTGTTCGCCGACGAGCTCGACGACCCGTCGGCCGACCTGGTGGTGGCCGCGCTGATCCTCAACTCCAAGCTGCGCGGCCCGGGTCTGCGCGACGTGCTGGGCGCGCTGGCGGTGTCGGCGCGCGAGGAGCTCGACATGCGCCGCCGCGTCGAGGCCGAACGCCGCGCCACGAGGCGCAGCGTGCAGATCGTGGTGATCACCGCACTGGTCTTCGCCGGCCTGCTCGTCGTGTTCAACCCGTCCTACGTCGGCGAATACACCGGCCTGCTCGGCCAGGCGGTGCTCGCCGTCGTGGCCGGGCTGTTCGGCGCCGGATTCGCCTGGATGCGGCGGCTCGCCCGATTCGACAAGCCCACACGTCTGCTGGTCGGAGGCGGCAATGGTTGAAGGCGTACTGGCCGGCGGCGCGCTCGGGTTCGGCCTGTTCCTGCTGCTGCGCGCGATCTTCCCGGCCCAGCCGGGCCTGGTGGCGCGGTTGCTGGCGATCGAGGCGGTGCGCGAGGACGCGGGCGCGCCCCGCATCCAGCTCGTGCTGCCCGACGAGGAGGTCAGCGCCTTCCGCCGGGGTCTCGGCGTCAGACTGGCCCGCGTCTACCACGCCCGCGGCTGGGAGGCCCGCTCGGTCAAGGCCGACCTGGCCCTGGTCGGCCGGTCATTCGAGGGTTTCCTGGCCACCAAAGTGCTGCTCGCCGCGGCCGGGCTGCTGGCCTTCCCCGTGCTGCTCGGCTGGCTGGTCCTGATGGAGTGGGGCACGTCGCTCGCGATCCCGTTCTGGGCCGCCGTGCTCGCCGCCCTGTTCTTCTTCTTCCTGCCCGACGTGCAGGTCAAGCGCGACGCCGCGGCGCGGCGGCGTGACTTCAGGCACGTGGTCGGCGCGTTCCTCGACCTGGTCTCCATGAACCTCGCGGGTGGCCGGGGCGTTCCCGAGGCGCTGATGATGGCGGTCTCGGTCAGCGGCGACCAGCCCAACTGGGCGATGGCCCGCATCCGCGACGCGCTCAGCGGGGCCCGGATCGTCGGCATCACCCCGTGGCAGGCGCTCGGCCAGCTCGGCGAGGAGATCAACGTCGACGAGCTGCGCGACCTGTCGGCCGCGCTCGGCCTGGTCGCCGACGACGGCGCCAAGGTCCGGGCCTCGCTGACGGCCAGGGCGGCCACCCTGCGCCGACGCGAGCTCGCGGAGATCGAGGGCCGGGCCGGCGAACGCTCCCAGTCGATGCTCGTCGCACAGCTCCTGCTCTGCGCGGGTTTCGTGATCTTTCTCAGTTTCCCAGCCGCTATGAAGATGTTGGGGTCCTCATGAACCATCCCTGGATCATCTACCTGCGGGCCTACCTCGGTGTCCGCGTCCACCGCGCCCGCACGGCGCCCAGCCGGGGCGCCTCCGCCGTCGAATGGGTGATCATCACCGCCATCATCGCCGGCGTCGCGCTCGGCCTCGCCACGCTGATCAAGACACTCGTGGAGCAGAGGCAGAACGACATCCAGAACTCCTTCGGTGGCGGCAGCGGGGACACGTGATCTCATCCCGGCTCGTTCGCGCACGCGGGCTCCGTCGCGAACGTCGGCTCGTTGGCGGACTCGGACTTCGTCGTGAACGCGGGCTTCGTCGTGAGCGCGGTGTCACGGTCGTCGAGCTGGCCCTGCTGATGCCGGTCGTCCTCGCGGTCGTGCTCCTTATCGTGCAGGTGACACTCTGGTTCCACGGCCGCCAGGTCGCGGAGGCCGCCGCCCGCGAGGGCGCCCGGGTGGCCCGCTCGGCCCCTTTCGACTCGGGCTCCTGGGAGGGCGAGGCCCAGACCAAGGCCACGTCCATCGTGCGGACGATCGGCCCCCGGTTGCTCTCCGACGCCACGGCCACCACCTCGGTCAGGGAGCCCGACCAGCGTTTCGTCACGGTGACGGGCAGCGCCGTCCAGGTCATCCCGTTGCTGCCCGAGCTCACCTTCACGATCACGGCCACCGCGGGGGGGCCGGTGGAGTGCTTCCGCCCCGACGACGGGGGGGACGACTGCGGATGAGTTTGCGAACGAGGCGTGAGCGGGGGTCGATGGCCGTGGAGACGGTCATGCTGGCACCGGTCTTCCTGCTCTTCCTGATGTTCCTGGCCGGAGCCGGTCGGCTGGTCGAAGCCCAGGGCCAGGTCAACGGGGCCGCCAGGGACGCGGCCAGGGCCGCCTCGGTGCAGCGCACGTTGGACGACGCCGGCACGGCCGCCGAGGCGACCATCACGGCCGCGCTGCAGGGGCGGTGCGCGCAGCCCGCCGTCTCGCTGGCCGGATCCGAGTGGGAGGCGGGCGGCCAGGTGCGGGCCGAGGTGACCTGCGAGCTGGACCTGAGCTTCCTGGGATTCAACGGCACCAAACAGATGACCGGCACGGCCGTGGTGCCGCTGGAACAACTGCGGAGGATCGAGTGAGCTCCCGGGTGGCAGGGGAGCGTGGGTCCATGTCGGTGTTCACCGTGCTCTTCTCCGTGGTCGTCTTCCTGCTCGCCGGGCTGCTGGTCGACGGCGGGGCGGCGATTAACGCCCGGCTGCGGGCCGCCGACGTCGCCGAGCAGGCCGCTCGCGCGGGCGCCGACACGATCGACGTCGACCACCTGCGCGCCACCGGTCAGACCCGGCTGCTGGACGAGGGCCAGGTGTGCGCCAGGGCCGATGAGGTGATCGCGGCTCACGGCGGTGACGACGTGTCCACCGGCGCCTGCGCCGTGGAGCAGGAGCAGACCGCGGTGACGGTCACCGTCAAGGTGTCCTGGACCGCGTTCTTCCTCGGCGCCATCGGCTTCCCCGGCACTGAGATGGAGGGCACGGCGACGGCCGGACCCGAGGCCAGATGAGCCAGACCGATTCCGACCACTTGGTGGCCCGGAGATCGGTGCGGAAGGACGCTGGACGCGAGAAAGGAGAAGCGATGCCCACGCGAGAGCCGGTGCGTCCACCCGGGCGGGTGCCCGTGCGGCCGCCCGCGCGCATCCCGGCGAGGCGGTCCGCCGGCGACGTGTTCGCGGGGCTCGCGGCGCTCGTGGTGCTGGTGGCGCTCGTCGGCGGCGTCCCCTATGCCCTGCTCACGTTCGTCGGGCCGCCGCTCGGGCCGCAACTGCTCGACCTCGACCTGCTCACCAGCCGCGTCGGCCCGTCCACGATTACCGCCGTGCTGGTCCTGCTCGTCTGGCTGGCCTGGCTGCAGCTGGTCGCGTGCGTGATCGTCGAGGTGTACGCCGGGGTCCGCCGGATCGGCATGCCGGCCAGGGTGCCGTTGTCCGGCGGCACCCAGTGGCTGGCCAACCGGCTGGTCTCGGCGGTGCTGCTGCTGTTCACCGTCGGGGCGGCGGCCGTGCCCATCGCGCGGCTCGGCACACCGCCGCCCGCCCCGCCGCCCATGGCCGCGGTCGCGTTCTCGACTCCGGTCGTGGAGCAGCCGCTGGAGACCCAGCGGAGCAAGAAGGTGTACGTGGTGCAGCCGCCGCACGGCCGCCACCACGAGAGCCTGTGGGAGATCGCCGAGAAGTGCCTGGGCGACGGTCGGCGATATCCGGAGATCTTCCAGCTCAACCAGCACAAGGAACAACCCGACGGCGTCCGCCTCCGGATGGCCGACCTGATCAGGCCGGGCTGGGTGCTCGACATGCCCGACGACGCGCGCAACGTGCACGTCGTACCCGCCAGGCAGCCGCGTGCCGAGACCCTGCGCGAACACCCCGGCAGAGCCTCGACCAGCCCGGCTCGTGTCGGCGCGGAGCAGCAGCAGACGGTCGAGAGGAAGCAGGGAGAACACGAGGCCGGCGAGACGCGCGACACTCGGCGGGACACTGCCGACCAGCAGCGTCCGGCCGACCAGCAGCGTCCGGCCGAAGAACAGCGTCCGGCCGAAGAACAGCGTCCGACTGAACGGCAGGCCCCGGCGGAGCAGCGTCCGGGGCTGGAGCTCGTCGAGTATCTCGCCGGGGCGTCATTGGCCGCCGCCGGGTTGCTGGTCGTGCTCGGCAGGCGGCGCCGGGCTCAGCTGTGGCGGCGCGCGTTCGGCCACCGCATCGTGCGGCCGCGCGACGACGCCGCCGAGGCCGAGGTGGCGCTCCGGCTGGGCGCCGACGCGCCCGGCACCCGGATTCTCGACGTCGGCCTGAGACTGCTCGGCGCCGAACTGGCCGCGGCAGGCCGCACCCCGCCGACCGTCTACGCGGCCCACCTGTCACCGGGCAACCTCGACCTGTGGATCCATCCGCCCGACGGTGAAGCGCCGGCCCCCTGGACCGCCCAGGACGGTGGCCAGGTGTGGCGGCTGTCCGCCCACGAGGGGCGCCTGCTGCCCGATTCGGGGGAGAGTCCGCTGGGCGGCGCCCCCTACCCGGGGCTGGTGTCTCTCGGCACCGACGCGAGCGGACGGGTGCTGATCGACCTGGAGGCCGCACAGGGTCTGATCAACATCCGGGGCAGGCAGACCACCGCCGCCCTCGCCGCGCTGGCCGTCGAGCTGGCCACCAACCGGTGGTCCGACCGCATGCGCATCACGCTCGTCGGCTTCGGTGAGGAGCTGACCGCGATCGCCCCCGACCGCATCAGGGCCGTGGGCGGCCTGGCCGAGGTGCTGCCGGAGTTGGAGGCGACCGCGACCCCCCGCCAGGAGGTGCTGACCGGCCGGATCACCGGCCGCCCGCGCGATGCCCACTACCTGCTGTCGGCGGTGACGCCGAGCCACGACGAGGCGAGACGGCTGGCCCTGCTGGCCCGCAAGGACACGGCCGGGTACGTGGTGACCGGCGACGTGCCGCACGCCACCTGGACCCTGGAGATCACCGACGACGGCAAGGCGAAGATCGCCGAACTCGGCTTCGAGGTGACCGCGCAGCTCCTGCCCCGCCGCCACTACCAGGCCCTGGTCGCGCTGTTCCGCACGACCGAGCAGTTCGACGGCGAGGCCGTCCCCGAGGCCGAGCCGCTCGCCGACTACGGCCTGCCCGCCGTCGAGGTGCGGATGCTCGGACCCATCGAGATCGTCGGTCTCGACCCACTGGAGGAAGGCCGGATGGCGCTCGCCGCCGAGCTGCTGGTCTATCTCGCCACCCATCCCGGAGGCGTGCACCCGGTCGTCCTGGGCGGCGTGCTGTGGCCGAGGGGCGTGCAGCCCATGGTCAGAGACGCGACGATCGCCCGGGTCGCCGCCTGGCTCGGCAAGCGGCACCTGCGCGTCGACGAGGCCGGCAGGCTCAGACTGGGGCCCGAGGTCCGCACCGACTGGGCGCTGTTCCGCGAGATGGTTCGCCGGTCCCACGGCGATCCCAACGCGCGGACCGTGCTCCTGGAGCGAGCGCTCGGCCTGGTCAGAGGCCCCCTGCTGAGCGGGCGTCCGTCGGGCCGATACGCGTGGCTGGCCGCCGACGAGCTGGAGTACGACGTGACGGCCGGGGTCGCCGACGCCGCGCACCGCCTGTGCGAGATCAGGCTGGCGCACGGGGAGCCGGACGCCGCCGTCGCAGCCGTACGGGCCGGCCTGCTGCTCGCCGCCGACGACGAGGGGCTCTGGCGCGACCTGCTGCGCGCCACCCACGCCACGGGCGATCTCGTACGGCTGCGCGCGGTCATCGAGGCGTTGACCAGAAGGGCCGGTTCGCACGCGTACGGCGGCGGGCCGGCCCCCGAGACCGAGGCGCTCATCGACGAGCTGCTGCCGTCGTGGCGCCTGCACGTGGTGAGGGAGTCCACCGCATGAGACGCGTGACGGGTTCATCGGGAAGGGAGGCGCCCGAGCGTCCGGGCATGGCCGACAGCTCGTGTGCGCCGGAGGGGCCGGGCATGGCCGACAGCTCGTGTGCGACTGGGGGGCCGGGCATGGCCGACCACTCGTGCGCGACCGAACGCCTGGCCACGGGAGGGAAGGGCGTCGGCGTGATGCGGCTGGTCCTGTTGGGGGGCGTGTGGTTAGCGCTGGTGGCCGGGTGCGCCGCCCAGGCCGAGCGGCCCTACACCCCGCGCGAGGTGGCTTCCCCGGCGAAGACGGCGGCGCGGGCCTCGCCCACGGCCGGGCCGCGGACGGTCGCGGTCGGCGACGGGATGAGGGTGCGCATCGAGTGGCCGGCGAGCCCCGACCCGCTGCTGAAGGTGCTGACCAACTACTACATCGGCACCCGCAAGGCCGTGGTCACCGGCGTCGATCGTTACAGCCGCGACCTGGAGATCGACGCGGAGGTGCAGGCGACCGAGTGGATCCGGGAGTTCACGGACACCGACCAGTCGCTGCGTGGTGTCGCGCGGCTCTACGACCTGCGCGTCAGCGCCGCCCGGAGCAAGGGGGCCCAGATCGACATGTGCGTGGACGAGTCAGAGCTGCGCCTGATCTCCACGCGCACCGGTAAGGCGGTGACATCCCAGCCCGACTGGACGCGCGAGCCCTACCACCAGGCCGCGCTCGCGCACCGCGGCGACGACGGTGTGTGGCGCATCAGGGCACTCGTGTCCGACGACGAAAGGTGCAAACGATGAACCCCTTGGTCCCGGCACTGGTCGCCGGGCTGCTGGTCCTCGCCCCCACCCCCAAGCCGGGTGGCGACACGACGATCGAGGGCACCGAGCGCGGCAACGAGCGGGGCATCACGCTGTCCAACTCCAGCATCGTCCTGAAGGGCGACGTCAAGGGCGGCAAGAGCGACGGCTACCGCGTCAAGAGTCCCTGCTGGTACGAACCGGGCCTGGACGCCGACGCGATGCTGAAGTTCCAGACCGACCCCCGCACCCAGTTCGCCAGGATCAAGGCCGACGACCGGAGCTTCGACAGGTTCGTCCAGCAGTTCAAGGACAAGAAGGGCCAGCCGGGCCGGTGGTGGACACCCGCCTACGACACGAGCCACCCAGAGGGCGCGGCGTGCTGGGCCGAGCTGGAGCTGTTCCTCTTCGTGCCCCCCGGCACCACGCCGCCTTCCGGGATCACGTTCGAGCAGCTGGCGGAGATCGCGAGGGCCGCGTTGACCGTGCCCGAGCCGGTGATCAAGCTCAACCCCGACGTCAAGAGCTACGTCAACCTGCCCACCTTCGTCTGGCTCGACGACCCCGGCGACTCTCAGCGTTCGGTCACCGCGACGCTGCCGGGCATCATGAGCGCGACCGTGGTCGCCACGCGGCAGAACATCACGATCACATCGGGCACCACCGACGACCGCGCGAAGGTGGTGCAGGACGGCTGCGGCCAGGTCGGCACCCCTTACGTCAAGGGCGCCGCGTTCACCTGCGGCGTGCAGTATCTGCGGGCATCGATCGACCAGCCGCGCGAGGTCTATGAGCTGACCGTGTCGAGCACCTGGCCGGTCCAGGTGGCCGACCGGGTGGTGCCGTTCCAGTTCGCGCCGGTCGAGGTGAGCGCCACGCGCGACGTGCCGGTCGGTGAGGTGCAGAGCAACGTGCGCAACCCTTAGCCCAGGTCCGCTCAGACGCCGAAGGGCCGGTACGGGCTTGCCGTACCGGCCCTCGCCAGGCTCTGATCAGTCGAACAACTCGTCAACGCTTCGCACGCTGAGCGCTTTGAACGTCCACTCGTCGAGCAGCGCCTCGTCCGTGCATCCGGAGATGCGGGCCCGGGCCTCGTCGGTCACGGGGATGCCGCGAGCGTCGAGAAAACCGATCACGGACCGAGGCGCCGACCTGGCTCGTTCCTTGCGGAGCCATCTGATGATGAACTCGCTCTTGTGCTCGTAAGATCCGGTCACCCGGGGATGTTACCGACCGCTGTCAGATCATGACCGAAAGTTTTCCCGCTTCGTGAGCCAGCAGCCATTCCTTTACCGGAGTGCCGTAGTAGTAGCCCCCGAATCCGCCCGTACTGGGCAGGACGCGGTGGCAGGGGACGAACGGCGCGATCAGGTTCTGGGCGCAGGCCGAGCCCGCCGCGCGGGCGGCCGTCCTGGGCAGCCCGGCGCGTTCGGCGAGCTGGGCGTAGGAGACCGTGGTGCCGGGCTTCACCTCGCGCAGAGCCTGGTGCAGGCGCCGGCGGGTGGCGCTGCCCGGCTGCTCGACCGCGATGGCGTCGAGGGCCGTGAGGTCGCCGTCGAAGTAGTCGCGGACCGCCTGGCCGGCGGGGCCGAGGTCGTCGACCGCGTCCAGGCCCTCGGCTCGCAGGGCCGGCGCGAGCCGCGCGTACATCTCCTCGGGATCGGCGGTGAAGCCGCCCGCGACGAGCACGCCCTCGCGCGTCAGCAGGGACAGCGGGCCGATCGGGGTCGGCAGGACCTGTGCTTCGATCATGATGAACTCCATAGGTGCAGGGCGGCGTAGGCCCGCCAGGGGCGCCACCGTTCGATGTGGTCATCGGGAATGCCCAGGCAGGCCAGGCGCTTGGTGAGCACCAGGTCGCCGACGGGCCAGGCGTCGGGGTCGCGCAGCGCGCGCAGCGCGATGTAGCTCGCCGTCCAGGGGCCGATGCCGGGGACCTGGAGCAGCTCGGTCACGGCTTCGGCCGGATCCTGGCCGCCGTCGAGGTCGATCCGGCCGCCGCTCGTACGGGAGGCCAGCTCCTTGAGGGTGGCGATCCGGCGATTGGTCAGGCCGAGACCCTGCAGGTCGGCCTCGGCGAGCTCGGCCGGGGTGGGGAAGAGGTGGGTGAGGCCGGTGCCCTCGGTGCCCCGCCCGGCTCTGGCCACGACGCGGCCCAGCAGGGTGCGCGCTCCGGCGACCGAGATCTGCTGCCCCACCACGGCGCGTACGGCCAGCTCGAAACCGTCGAACGTGCCCGGCACCCGCAGCCCCGGACGCGCCTCGACCAGCGGGGCCAGCGACGTCTGGCCCAGCGCGGCGGCGATCGCGTGCGGATCGGCGTCGAGGTCGAGCAGGCGGCGGCAGCGGGCCACGATGCGGGCGAGCTGCCGGGTGTCGTCCACCTCGACGTCCAGGGCCAGGTGGCCGGGCTTCGGGGTGAGCGTGATCGTGCCGCCGGGGACGGCCCGGCTGTAGGAGGTGGCATCGGCCAGCTCCAGCCCCGGGATGGCCCGCGAGGCCAGGAAACCGAACACCCCCTCCACGTCGTACGGCTCCCGCCGGTGCAGGCGCAACCGGAACACCGCCGGGGCGGCGACCACCCCGTTGTCGGGGGCGGAACCGTCGCGGACGGCGCGGGCCGCCGCGGGCCCGCGGGCCGTGGCGCGCAGCTCGCTCGGCGTGAAGCCGTACGTCTCGCGCATGGCCGCGTTGAACTGCCGGACACTGCCGAAACCGGCCGCGAACGCCACCGATGTCACCGGCAGAGCGGTCTCGGTCAGCAACTGCTTGGCCAGCAGCAACCGCTTCGTCCGGGCCACCGCGAGCGGCCCCACACCCAGCTCGGCGACGAACAGCCGGTGCAGGTGGCGTTCGGTGATGTGCAGCCGCCTGGCCAGCCCGGCCACGCCGCTGTCGTCGGCGTCCCCGTCGTCGATGAGGCGCAGGGCCCGGCCGACGAGGTCGCCGCGCAGGTCCCAGCCGGGGTCGCCGGGGGAGAGCTCGGGGCGGCAGCGCTTGCAGGGGCGGAACCCGGCCGCCTCCGCCGAGGCCGCGTGGCGGTAGAAGCGCACGTTGCGCGTCGCCGGGGTGCGGGCCGGGCAGATCGGGCGACAGTAGATGCGCGTCGTCGTCACCGCCGTGTAGAAGCGCCCGTCGAACCGGGCGTCCCGCGCGGAGACCGCCCGGTAGCAGGAGTCGAAGTCGAGCTCGGTGGGTGCCATGTCTTCGACGATACGCACTGGTGGCATCGGGCGACCGGCGGAAATCGGACCTCACCGTGAAATCGCGGGTGAGCAGGTCGAAGCCGGTGAGTGGCGGAAATCGGACTCTCTGGAGAGGCTGATTCGGGTAGGGCCTCCGTCGCCACGCCGGAGGCCCTGGTCAGCTCACTTGGACGAGACCCCGACCCCCAGGTCGAACTCCCGGTAGACGCGCGCCCAGAACCCGTCGCGCAGCCAGACCCGGGCCTCGGGGAACGGGCGCAGCGAGTGGCCGAGCTCCTTCTCCGCCTCGATCAGCAGCTCGGTGTCGATGACGGTCGGCAGGATCGGCCCCGGCAGCAGGTCGCGGATGTTGTCGCGGCCCCGGGTGAGGATCCACTTCTGGGCCACGTGCTCGCCGACGTCCTCGACCCGGGGGCGGCTGGGCCCGAGCTTGGCGACCTGTCCAGGCTTGACGTGCGGCTTGACCGGAGCCCGTCCGGCGAACACCTGGGCGGGCGACGGGGCGGCGGCCGGCGGTGCGACCGGAACGGGCTGCGGAGCACGGCTGAAAAAGGGCCTCAGGAAATCAGCGGTGATCACTTCGACGGTGTCGGACTCCCAAACGAGCCGTTCGGCCTGGTTGGTGCCGTACGGCGGCTCGACGCCCCACAGGTGGATGCGAACGCCGTACGCCTGGGCCGCCTCGACGGCGGGCACCATGTCCTCATCGCCCGCCAGCAGAATGGTGTCGGTCACCGCGTGGTGTCTGGCCAGCGCCTCCAGGTCGCTCCTGATCTGCGCGTCGACACCTTTCTGCTGGCCACGGGCGTTGAGGTTGCCAAGCCGTACCTTGACCCAGGGGAGCTGGGCGATGACCCGCTGATCGACGGTGGGCACGCGGTCACGGGCTGCGTCATACCAATAGATCCGCAGGAGTTCGCCGGAAATACGTTCCAATGCATGTTTCTGGAGGCTCTGGATCAGCTCATCCGCGGCCACCCGATATTCCTTGCGTTCCTTCGCGCCAAGCAGCACTTCACCTGCTGCAGCGTAGAGATAACCGACGTCCACCAGGACGGCGTACTTAGCTGCCACAGGGTGCGGCATGAGGTCTGGGATGGCCATGTCGTCCTCCAGGCCGCGGCGTTAGTTGATCGGCCGACTATATACGTCCACTTTCTCTAGATAGTCCCAACTCCCGGAGAACTTGACACCCGTTTCCCGGGATCTATCTAGGGTAGGCCGCTCGTCCGCCAAGCCGACTTCCCTGGAGAGAGCGGCTTACGCATGGCTCTTGATGGGTTTCGCCATGTTTGTGTTCTGGGCGGGGCCGGAGGCTCCGGAGCGACCTGACGGGCCGCGAGGACGGCCACGAGAGCGGCGATCTCCTCGGCGGTCGCGTCGCCCCGGACAATCCGCAGGTGTCCGCTCATAGCGGGATGTTCCCATGCTTCTTCGGGGGCAGCGTGGCCCGCTTGTTCCGTAGCGCCCGCAGGGCCCGTACGACGTGCGCCCGCGTCTCGGACGGCTTGATCACCGAGTCGACGTAGCCGCGCTCGGCCGCGATGTACGGATTGGCCAGGGTGTCCTCGTACTCGGTCACCAGCCTGGCCCGTTCGGCGTCGGCGTCACCGGCCGCGGCCAGTTCGCGCCGGTAGAGGATGTTGACCGCGCCCTGCGCGCCCATCACCGCGATCTGCGCCGTCGGCCAGGCCAGGTTGACGTCCGCGCCGAGGTGCTTGGACCCCATGACGTCGTACGCGCCGCCGTAGGCCTTACGGGTGATGACGGTGATCAGCGGGACGGTGGCCTCGGCGTAGGCGTAGAGCAGCTTGGCGCCGCGACGGATGATTCCGTTCCATTCCTGATCGGTTCCAGGGAGGAAACCCGGAACATCAACAAAAGTGAGGATCGGGATATTGAAAGCGTCACATGTTCGAATAAATCGTGCCGCCTTCTCGGAAGCGTCGATATCCAGGCAGCCGGCGAAATGCATCGGCTGGTTGGCCACCACACCCACCGACTGGCCGTCCACGCGGCCGTAGCCCACCACCAGGTTCGGCGCGAACAGCGCGTGGACCTCCAGGAACTCCCCGTCGTCGAGCACGTGCTCGATCACCCGGTGCATGTCGTACGGCTGGTTGGCCGAGTCGGGGATCAGCGTGTCGAGCTCCGCGTCGGGCTCCAGGTCGGCGGCCGGCTCGAACACCGGGGCCTCGTCCAGGTTGTTGGACGGCAGGTAGGACAGCAGCGTCTTGACGTACTCCAGCGCGTCCTCCTCGTTGGACGCCTGATAGTGGGCCACGCCCGACTTCGTGTTGTGCGTGTGCGCCCCGCCGAGCTCCTCGAACGTGACCTCCTCGCCCGTCACGGTCTTGATCACGTCGGGTCCGGTGATGAACATCTGCGAGGTCTGGTCGACCATGACCACGAAGTCGGTCAGCGCGGGAGAGTAGACGTGCCCGCCCGCCGCGGCGCCCATGATCAGCGAGATCTGCGGGATCACGCCTGAGGCGTGCACGTTGCGCTTGAAGATCTCCGCGTAGAGGCCGAGCGCGACCACGCCCTCCTGGATACGCGCGCCGCCGCCCTCGTTGATGCCGATGACCGGGCAGCCGGTCTTCAGTGCCATGTCCAGCACCTTGACGATCTTCTCGCCGTAGACCTCGCCGAGGGAGCCGCCGAAGATCGTCACGTCCTGCGAGAAGACGCAGACCTGGCGGCCGTCCACGGTGCCGTAGCCGGTGATCACGCCGTCGCCGTACGGCCGGCGGGTCTCCAGCCCGAACATCGTGGACCGGTGCCGGGCGAACTCGTCGAACTCCACGAACGAGCCCTCGTCGAGCAGGGCCAGCACGCGCTCGCGGGCCGTCATCTTGCCTTTGGCGTGCTGCTTCTCCACGGCCGCCGCCGACCCGGCGTGCGCGGCCTGGTCGAGCCGGCGCTCGAGATCAGCAATCTTGCCAGCAGTGGTGTGAATATCCGGTATGTCCGGCATTGGGGCAACAGCGCTCATGCGCGCAAGGGTAACCCCTCCTCTTAGAGTGGATCCATGACGGACGCCGTTCGCACACAAGGCCTGTTCAAACGGTATGGCCCGCAGGTCGCGGTGGCGGGGGTCGACCTCGTCGTCCCGGCGGGCAGTTTCGCCGGTCTGGTCGGGCCCAACGGCGCGGGCAAGACCACCACGCTCAGCATGATCACCGGCCTGCTGCGTCCCGACGGCGGCCGGGCCGAGGTCGACGGGCTCGACGTCTGGCGCGACCAGGTCCAGGTCAAGGCCCGCATCGGCGTGCTGCCGGAGGGCCTGCGGCTGTTCGAGCGGCTGTCCGGCCGGGAGTTACTGCACTACAGCGGCCGGCTCCGCGGCATCCCCAAGGCCGACGTCCTGGGGCGCGCCGAGGACCTGCTGCAGGTGATGGACCTGGCCGGAGCCGCCGACAAGCTGGTCGTCGACTACTCCACCGGCATGCGCAAGAAGATCGGGCTCGCGGCGGCGCTGCTGCACAACCCCTCGGTGCTCTTCCTCGACGAGCCGTTCGAGGGCGTCGACCCGGTCAGCGCCAACACGCTCACCGAGGTGCTCCAGCGCTTCACCGCCTCGGGGTCCACCGTCATCTTCTCCAGCCATGTCATGGACCTCGTCGAGCGGCTGTGCGACTGGGTGTCGGTGATGAACGGCGGCCACATCGTGGCGCAGGGCCCCCTGGAGAAGGTGCGCGGCGACCGCAGCCTCAACGACACGTTCCTGGCGCTGGTGGGCGGCCAGCGTGACGGCGGCGACACCGGCCTGACCTGGCTCGGCGCCAAAAACCTCGGCTCCAGGAACCTCGCAGGCGGAGACCTCGGCGCCGGTGACGGGGAGCCGAAGTGAGCACGGTCGCGCTCTTCGCCCAGCTCAAGCTCCGCCTGCTGGCCGGCAACCTGCGCGGTGACCTGTCCCGCAAACTCGGGTTCGTCTTCACCCTGGTCATGGCCGTGCTGCTGGCGGCGCTGGGCTTCTTCCTGATGAGCCTGATCCGGCTGGCGCCGCACGACATCGCGACCGACATCGTGATCGTCGTCTACACGTTCTTCCTCATCGGCTGGATGATCGTGCCGCTGCTCGCGTTCGGGCTGGACGACACGATCGACCCGGCGCGGCTGTCGCTGTTCCCGCTGAGCACCGGGCGGCTCGCGCTCGGCATGTTCACCGCGTCCGCCACCGGGGTGTGGCCCGCCGCGACCCTGATCGTCACGGCAGGCGCGCTGGCCGGGCTGGCCACCGGCGTCGGCGGCCTGCTGGTCGGGCTGGTGGCGGTGCTCCTGCAGTTCGCGCTCTGCCTGGTCACCTCCCGGCTGATCACCACCGCGCTGTCCGGCGCGCTGCGCACCCGGCGCGGGCGCGACGTGCTCGCCGTGGCGGCGATCTTCGTGGTGCTGCTCGCCCAACTGCCCAACCTGCTCGTCAACAGTGACCTCGGCGACCCGCTGGCGATCCTGCGCGGCACCGCCGATGCCTTCCGGTGGGCGCCCTCCGGCCTGGCCGCCCACGCCATCTCCGACGGCGGGCTCGCCGGCCTGGCCGAGCTGGCCGTCCTGGCGCTGATCGTGCTCCTGGTCGGCTGGCTGTGGATCAAGGCGCTCAGCCGGGCGCTGGTCATGCCCGACTCCTCCACCCAGGCGGCCTCCGTACGCAAGGAGAGCGGCCTGGTCGACCGTTTCCTGCCCGACGGGCCGCTGGCGGCCGTGGTGACGAAGGAGCTCAAGTACATCCGGCGGGAGCCCCGGTTCCGGGTCGGCTGGTTCTCCGCGGTCGTGGTCACCGTCGTGCTGGCGTTCTCACTCGGCAACAGCATCGGCGATGGCAGCGGCGGCGAGGTCGGGCCGTGGCTGGCCATCCTGCTGACCTCGTCGGGCGCGCTGATGATCGCGCTGCAGTCGGGCAACGCCTACGGCATCGACGGGCCGTCGATCTGGATGAACGTCGTGGCCTGCGGCTCCGAGGAGAGCTTCCGCACCGACCTGGCCGGGCGCCACCTGGCCAACGCGGCGCTCGCCACACCCGTGCTCCTCCTGATCTCCGTCGCCGCGAGCCTGTTCAGCGGCGACCCGGGAGCGATCGTGCCCGCCCTGCTGGCCGGTTGGGGCGCCCTCGGCATCGGGCTCGGCGTCGGCTCGGTGACCAGCGTGACCATCCCCTACACGGTGCCCGAGCGGCTCAACGCCTTCAGCGGGGCCGCGCCCGGCCAGGGCGGCCAGGCCTTCGCCTCCTCCATGGGCGCGCTGCTCGGCATCATGGCCCTGTCGCTGCCGTTCGTGGTGCCGATCGCGCTCGGCTGGACCTGGGTGTGCGTGCTGGCGCCGTTCTACGGGCTGCTGGTCGAGACGCTCGGCAGGCGGCTCGGCGCCAAGATCGGGTTCGCCCGGCTCCCCGAGCTGGTGGCGGCGGTCTCGCGGCCCACCTGACCAGTGGTCTAGTCCATTTGGCGAGACCGGTCTGCACCCGTTCCGAGCGACTCGGTAATCTGCGAAGCATGATTGACCAGCGGATCGAGCGTCGCAGTGCGGCCGTCACAGAGATGCCCGACGAGCTCCGCAACGATGTGCGGTTGCTCGGCAAACTGCTCGGCCAGGTGATCGCCGAGCAGGGTGGCGAAGATCTGCTGGCCGACGTCGAACGGCTGCGCAAGGCGGTCATCGCCGCCCGCAGGGGAGAGACCTCCGCCGACGAGATCACCGCCATGGTCGCCGAGTGGGAGATCGACCGGGCGGTGCAGATCGCCCGCGCGTTCACCTGCTACTTCCACCTGGCCAACCTGGCCGAGGAGCACTACCGCATCCGCACCCTGCGCGAACGCGACACCGAGGGCGGGGTGCAGCGCGAGTCGCTGGCGCAGGCCGTGGACGAGCTGGGCGGCGAGCGCGTCGCCGAGCTGGTCGGCGACATGGAGCTGCGGCCCGTGCTCACCGCGCACCCGACGGAGGCGCGCCGGCGCGCGGTCGTCACCGCCATCCAGCGGGTCAGCGCCCAGCTCACCGACTACAACACGCCCGGCCGCGGCGCCTCCGAGCGCGCCGAGAACACGCGGCGGCTGCTGGAGGAGATCGACCTGCTGTGGCGCACCGCCCAGCTCCGCTCCACCAAACTCGACCCGCTCGACGAGGTCCGCACGGCCATGGCCGCCTTCGACGAGACGCTGTTCCGGGTGGTCCCCCAGGTCTACCGCTCGCTCGACGCCGCGCTCGGCGACGACAGCGGCACCCGGCCGCCGCTGGCCAGGCCGTTCATCCGCTATGGCAGCTGGATCGGCGGCGACCGCGACGGCAACCCCAACGTGACCGCCAAGGTCACCCGCGAGGCCGTGCAAATCCAGTCCGAGCATGTGCTGACCGCGCTGGAGACCGCCACCACGCGCATCGCCCGCACGCTCACCGCCTCCGTCCAGTTCGCCCCGCCCTCCCTCGACCTGAACGCGGCGCTGACCGCGGCCAGGGACGCCCACCCCGAGCTGGTCTCCGAGCTGGGCACCCGCTCGCCCAAAGAGCCGCACCGGCAGTGGCTGCTGTACGTGGCCGCCCGCATCGCGGCCACCCGCCGCCGTGACCTCGACCTCGCCTACCTGGCGCCCGGCGACCTGATCGCCGACCTGCGCCTCGCCCAGGGGTCGCTCGCCGGCCACGCCGTCCGCCAGGCGTACGGAGAGTTGCAGCACCTGATCTGGCAGGTCGAGACGTTCGGCTTCCACCTCGCCGAGCTGGAGGTGCGCCAGCACTCCCAGGTGCACGCGGCGGCGCTGGAGGAGCTCCATGCGGGCGGCGAGCTGTCCGAACGCACCGAGGAGGTGCTGGCCACGATCCGGGTGATCGCCTGGATCCAGGAACGGTTCGGCGTGCGGGCCTGCTCCCGCTACGTGGTCTCCTTCACCCGCGACGCGGCCGACGTCGCCGCCGTCTACGAGCTGGCCCAGCACGCGCTGGGCAGCCGGGCGCCGGTGCTGGACGTGGTGCCGTTGTTCGAGTCGGGCCAGGACCTCGCCAACTCCCCGCAGGTGCTCTCCGGCATGCTGGAGATCCCGCAGGTGCGCGACCGGCTGGCCGCCACCGGGCGCAGCCTGGAGATCATGCTCGGCTACTCCGACTCGGCCAAGGAGCTCGGCCCGGCCGCTGCCACCCTGCGTCTGTACGAGGCCCAGGAACGGCTCACCGCCTGGGCCGCCGAGCACGACGTCCATCTGCTCATGTTCCACGGCCGCGGCGGCGCTCTCGGCCGGGGCGGTGGCCCCGCCAACCGCGCCGTGCTCGCCCAGGCGCCCGGCTCGGTCGCCGGCCGCTTCAAGGTCACCGAGCAGGGCGAGGTCATCTTCGCCCGCTACGGGCACCTGGCGATCGCCCGCCGGCACATGGAGCAGGTCGCCAACGCCGTGCTGATGACCTCCTCGCCCTCGGTCGCCGCCGCCACGGCCGCCGCCGCGAGCCGTTTCCGCCCCCTCGCCGAGCAGGTCGCCACCGCCTCCGAGCAGGCCTACCGCTCGCTCACCGAGGCGGACGGCTTCCCCGAGTGGTTCGCCCTGGTCAGCCCGCTGGAGGAGATCGGCTCGCTGCGCCTCGGCTCGCGCCCGGCCCGCCGGGGTCTCGGCGCGCCGCGCTCGCTCGACGACCTGCGCGCCATCCCCTGGGTCTTCGCCTGGGCTCAGACCCGGGTCAACCTGCCCGGCTGGTACGGCCTCGGCACCGGCCTCGCCTCGATCGGCTCCATGGACGAGCTGCGGGCGGCCTACCGGGAGTGGCCGCTGTTCAACGCCCTGCTGGACAACGCCGAGATGTCGCTGGCCAAGACCGACCGCTCGATCGCCGAGCGCTACCTGGCGCTGGGGGGCCGGCCCGACTTCGCCCGGCAGGTGCTGGAGGAGTACGACCGCACCCGTTCCCTCGTCCTGGAGGTCACCGGGCACGCTCGGCTGCTGGCCAACCGCAAGGTCCTCTCACGGGCCGTCCAGCTGCGCGACCCGTACGTGGACGCCCTCTCGCACCTGCAACTACGCGCCCTGCGGGCCCTGCGCACCGGCAACCCCTCGGACCACGAGCGCGACCGGCTGTCCACGCTGCTCCTGCTGTCGGTCAACGGCGTGGCGGCGGGCCTGCAGAACACCGGCTGACGGCGTCCTGCCGGACCACGGTCCTGGACTGGTCCGGCTTTCCGCCGCACTGGCCGGTTGGCCGGACCTACGAAGGGTGGCTCACGGGCGCGATCGAGCCGTCGTTCCGGGCGGCGGACCGGCCGGCGGTCACGCCCCGCACGATCAGGAACTGCGCCGCGATATAGGTCGCCATCAGCACCGGGCTCCGGCCGGTGAAGTCCGTCCCCGTCACGCCGAGCCCCACCAGGAGGTCGGAGAACGCGAACAGCGCCCCGCCCAGCCCGGCGACGCGGTTCAGCCCGGCCCCGAACGCCGCCATCGTCACCAGCGCCAGCCCGTACAGCAGCACGGGCACCCGCAGTCCGCCCAGCGGCTCCCACAGCAGGACCCCGGCACCCAGCCAGACCACCAGGTACGCCCCCGCGATCCAGGGCCGGGCCCGCAGTCCGTCCCAGGCGCCCTCCCGCACGAAGACGGTGAGGTAGCAGACCTGCATGACGAGGAACGCCGACATACCCACCACGAAGGCGACCCGCCCGTCCACCAGCAGCGCGACGTCCCCGGCCGTGGCGAACACCAGTCCGGCGGCCAGCAGCCGATGCCGGGGCGCCTCCCGCAGCACGTACACCGCCAGCACCAGGCAGAGCAGCGGCTTGGTCGCCCACTCCAGCGCCTCGACACCCAACGTCACGGAGACCAGGTTGGCCACGGCGAGTACGCCGAACAGAATGAGCATTTCCGGACGCTCCGCCACCATCGGCCGGTGCCCAGTGGCTACCGGTTTGACCGTTTACCGGACCTCACCTTAATGCCCGGCCTTGATCGGCGGGAGGGTGCCACCGCCAGCCGATTCTCTGACTCCACGGAGAGCGGGATGCTGGGCAAGAGCAACGTGCTGGAGGTGTTCCGCTTCCTGGCCGACATCGTTCGCACTGATCTCCGCCCTGCGCTCGAGGAACGAGGCGGTTTCGACCGTCTGGTGTTCCGTGGAGGCGAGGCGCAGCCTGAGCACATCAGCGTCGGTCTGCAGGGCAACTGGTCATCACTCGCCGAAGGTCGCGCGGACGAGTACATCTTGACCATCCATGGCGAGCCGCTGGCCCGAGAAGAGGTCTTCCGATTCGGCACCCAGCGGCACCGGCTGAGGACGATCAAGATCCTCGATGAGGTGGCGACGGCCCGGGAGGTCGACGTTTCGGAAGCCGATGAGCCGTCCGACAACGTGATTCGGATGGGAGACCACGGAGGCGCCGTCGACAGCCTCTCGGTCGACAAGGAAGCGAGTTCGGTCGAGAAGATCGGTATTCAGCCGCTGAGCAGCGGACTCTCCACGCTTCCCCGCCTGTCCTCTGAGGGATTCAGCCTCGGTCCGATGCGCGTGGCCGCTCATCTCGGTACCTTCCGGGTTTTCGATGTGGACGTGGTGAGGGCGTCCCTGCCATCGCGAGCGCCGAAGAGCGGAGCCGAAGGGCTTTGGGACGATGCCGCCAACCTGGCGGGGTTCTTGCTCTGGCTCCGTAATCGGCACGGCGACGCCTGGAACCGGTTGCAAGCGGATGCCGTGGAGGTGTTGCCTCAGCTCGAAGCGCTCGACTTCGAGCATCCCTCCGGTGCGTCGCACTCTGTCGTGCTGGTGCTCAAAGAGCGAGGGCTACGCGAGTCCACACAGTTGCTGGACGCCTCATTCGGCACAATTCGGCTGCTCGGACTGCTGGCAATGCTCCACGATCCGGACCCGCCCGCGCTGACCTGCGTGGAGGAGATCGATCATGGCCTGCATCCTCAGGCGCTGGAACTGCTGGTGGAGCGAGTCCGAGAAGCCAGCGAGAGGAGCCAGTTCATCATCGCGACCCATTCACCGGCCCTGGTCGATCGCCTCAAGCCTGAGGAAATCGTGATCTGTGAGCGTGGCGACGACGGAGCCTCTCTGATTCCGGCGATCTCGACGGCCAAGGTCGAGGAGATCGTGCGGGCGAGTGAAGGGCTTCCGCTCGGCGAACTGTGGTTCTCGGGAGCACTGGGCGGTGATCTGTGAGCCGGAAAGGAGGCCCCCGTGTCCGGCCCACGAAGAGGCCGGCCGGCTCGTGGAAATCGGCGACAAGGTGCGGCTTCATCACGCCACCGGCGCCAACCTCACCGCCCGCGCTGAAGTCCTGGCAAGCAAGGTACGGGCGCGGGCCGTACGGGATAACGCCAGCGTGGCGTGCGTGTTCGTGCACGAGGACCTCGACCAGGTCGACAGCGATGATTACCCGTTCGTGCGTGAACGTGTGCAGAAGGCCCTGGAGTCCGCCCTCGGCCGGGCGCACTATGCGTTGGCCGTCTCGGAGATCGAAGCCTGGCTGCTGCTGTTCCCAGATGCCTTATCGGCCATCGCCGCGACGTGGTCCCTGCCCGCGAAGTGCAAGTGCAAGGACACCGGGCGGCTGATCGATCCCAAGAAGGTCCTGATGAACGACGTCAGCCAGGGCGGCCGCCGTTACCGCGAATCCGATGCCCCTGACGTGCTCGAACGTGCCATCGATCTCGGCCTGCTGGCCCGGCCGGTGGGGCGTAACCGATCGTTCGGCCAACTGCGCGCGGACGCGGTCCAGTGCTGCGCGGAACACCTCAAGTCGAACACCTGAATCGGTTCGATCAGGGCGGAACAGGAAGCCGATGATCGACGAGCCGATGACCCTGGCCGGGGAGCTTTTCAGAAGATGATCCGCTCCTGTCCCGCGTAGACGTTGCACCGCTGCCCGCGCAGGAACCCGACGAGCGTCATCCCGAAGTCCCTGGCCACGTCGACGGCCAGCGACGACGGAGCCGACACCGCGCACACCACGCCGACACCCGCGGCCAGCGCCTTCTGCATGATCTCGTAGCTGGCCCGGCCGCTGACCATGAGCACGTGCCGGTCCAGCGGCAGCCCCTCGTTCAGGGCCGACCAGCCGACCAGCTTGTCCAGCGCGTTGTGCCGGCCCACGTCCTCGCGGACCGCCACCAGCTCGCCTTCGGCGGTGAACAGCCCCGCCGCGTGCAGCCCGCCGGTCTTGCCGAACACCCCCTGCGCCCTGCGCAGGCTCTCCGGCAGCCCGTACAGGACGTCGGGGGTGAGCTCGACGCCGCCCCGGAGGAGCGGGTGGCAGCGGTCGCGGAGCGCGTCGAGGCTGGCCGAGCCGCAGACGCCGCAGGCGCTGGACGTCAGGAAGTGACGGTCGAGCGCCGGCAGGTCGGGGATCGGGCCGTGCAGCCGCACCGTGACCGTGTTGTAGCGGGCCTCGGGCGGCAGGTCGTCGTCCACGCAGTAGCCGATGGCCGCGATGCCGCCCGGCTCGACCAGGCCCTCGCCGTGCAGGAACCCGGCGGCCAGCTCGAAGTCGTGGCCAGGGGTCCGCATGGTGATCGCCACGGTCTTGCGGGCGCCGCCAGGGGCGGTGAGGCGGATCTCCAGCGGCTCCTCGGTGGCCAGATCGTCGCGGCGCTCGCGGGAGTCGGCGCCCGAGAGCTCCAGGACGCGGACCGGCCTCGTGGGGCCCGGGCGCTCCCTCACAGCCGCCGCACGGTCACGGAGGCGGCGTTGTAGTCGGGGATCTTCGCGTCGGGCGAGCGACGCGTCTCGTGGAGCAGCACGTTGCCCTCCGGCCAGTGGATTTGCAGGTTGCCGGGCGTCAGCGGCGCCCGCAGCACCCTGCCCTGGTAGGTGCGTTCGCCGGAGCGCAGCTCGACCTCGGCGCCGTCGGGCAGGTCGAGCCGGTCGGCGTCGTACGGGCTCATCAGGACCGCCTCGCGCGTCGCGCCGTTGAAGCCGTCGCGGCGCTCGTGGACCATGCTGTTGAACTGCTTACCCCGCCGCGTGGCCACGGTGAACGTGCCGTCAGAACGTTCCACGGCGGGCAGCCGGACGGCCGAGAACCTGCCCAGGCCGTCGGCCGTCTGGAACCGGCCGCCGGCGAGCAGGTGACGCCCGCCGTACTGCACGTTGTCGCCGAAGGAGCGCAGGCTCGCGATGCCCTCGTAGAACGGCACGGCCCGCTCGATCTCCTCCCGGATCTGGGGCGTGCCGGTGAAGCGCACGGCGGCGGCGATCTCGGGCCGGGTGCGGGCGGCCAGCTCGGTGAAGATCTTCCACTCCGGCCACGCCTCACCGACGCGCGGCCCCTCGACCTCCGGCGAGAAGATGATCCGCCGCTCGGTCGAGGTCTCGGTCACCCCGCCGACCATCTCGTAGCGGGTCTGCGCGGGCAGCAGCAGCACGTCGCCGTCGGACGGCACCAGCATCTGCGACGACAGCACGATGTCGATGTGCACGCGCAGCCCGAGCCGTGACAGCGCCTCGCGGCAGTAGCCGGGGTCGGGCATCACCTCCAGGAAGTTGCCGCCGCTGGAGACCAGCGCGTCGAGCTCGCCCGCGTGGGCCGCGTCGATCATCTCGCCGGCCGTCAGGCCGGGCGTGACGGGCACCTCGAAGCCCCACAGCTCGGCGAACGTCGCGGCGTTCTCGGCGGTGATGGGCAGCCCGCCCGGCAGGCCCGTGGCGTACGCGCCCATCTCGGCGCCGCCCTGCACCCCGCTGTGCCCGCGGATCGGCATCAGCCCGCAGTGGTCGCGCCCCACGAAGCCGCGCGCCAGCGCCAGGTTGACGATCGCCCGTACGTTGTCCTCGCCGTAGGTGTGCTGTGTGATGCCCATCGACCAGACGAGCACCGCCGACTTCGCCTCGCCCAGCAGCCGGGCCAGCCGGAACATCTCCTCGCGCGAGGCCCCGGACAGCGCCTCCAGCGCCTCCCACGACTGCTCCGACACCGTGCTCCGCAGTCGCTCGAACCCGGTGGTGTGCTCGTCGACGAACACCTTGTCCACCCAGTCGTTCTCGATCAGGTGCTTGAGCACGCCGTTGAGGAACCCGATGTCGCCGCCCACGTTGACGCCGAAGAACTCATCGGTGATCTTCGTCCCGAACACCGCCGACTCCGCGTTGGACGGCACCCAGTACTTGTCCATGCCCGGCTCGCGATAGGCGTTGACCATGGCCACCCGGGTGCCGGCCTTCTTGGCGTGGTAGAGGTACTTCATCGCCACCGGCTGGTTGTTCGACGGGTTGGACCCGATGAAGACGATCAGGTCGGAGCCGATCCAGTCGGTGTAGGAGCAGGTGGTGGCGGCCGCGCCGATCGTCTCCTTGAGCGCCACGGTCGACGGCGAGTGGCAGATGCGGGCCGCGTTGTCGACGCTGTTGGTGCCGAGCGCGCGCACCGCCTTCTGCGCCGCGTAGTAGTTCTCGTTCGGCACGCCCCGGCTGGTCAGATAGGTGCCGAAGCGCGCGTCGCGCAGGCCGTCGGCCGCCACCCGCAGCGCCTCGTCCCACGAGACGCGGGTGAAGCCCGGCTCGCCCGCGCGCCTCAACATCGGGTACGGCAGCCGCCCCAGACCACGGAGCTCGGCGCTCTTCCTGCCGGTCAGACCCGAGACGTCACGCAGCAGCGAGACGTCGAGCGCCGGCATCGTGTTCAGCGAGAGCAACCGGAGCCTGATGTTGCACAGGTGGATCTCGTCCATGGTCCAGTCACGCATGCCGCGGGTGCCCAGTGCGCAGCCGTCGCAGGTGCCCTGGTTGAGGATCCGCCACGCGTAACGCCGGTTGCCCTTGACCGACCGGAACGCCTTCGCCAGCTCCAGATAGTTGTTCGGCTTGCGCAGTCCGATGCCGAACGGCCGCCACGACGCCCAGTTGCGAGGGTCCAGACGCGCCATGAATCGCTCACCACATTCCGGTTGTTCAGGTCTTTCGCCCCCATCTTGCCCTTGACGGCGAAACGCCCCGACAGCGGCGTCGGTATAGGGCACCCGATACGTCGGCGAAGATGGAAGGGTGCCCGACTCGCGTTACTCCGACCTCGACCGCCCTCCGCTCTCGGAGGCGGCGCTCAACCGCGCCCTGGTGCGGCCAGGCAGCCTGTGGACCGGGGTGACCGTCGTCGACCGCACCGGCTCCACCAACGCCGACCTCGCCCAGGTCGCCCGCCAGGGCACGGCTGAGGGAGCGGTGCTGGTGGCCGAGACGCAGTTCGCCGGTCGCGGCCGGCTCGGCCGCGTCTGGAGCGCGCCACCGCGTTCTGGCCTGACGGTCTCCGTCCTGCTCAGGCCGGTGCCGCCGGTCGGCACACTCGGCTGGCTCCCGCTGCTGTTCGGGGTGGCCGCCGCCTCGGCCGTCCGCCGGCTGGCCGAGGTGGACGTACGCCTCAAGTGGCCCAACGACCTGCTGATCGGCGAACGCAAGCTGGCCGGGGTGCTGGCCGAGCGCTCAGGCGACGCGGTGGTCATCGGCATGGGGCTGAACGTCTCGGTCAGGGCCGACGAGCTGCCCGTCCAGACCGCCACCTCGCTGGCCCTCGAATCCGGCGGGCCCGGGATCGCGCCCTTCGTCGACCGCGACCCGCTGCTGCGGGCGGTGCTCAGAGAGGTCGAGACGCACTACCGCGACTGGACCGAGGCCGCCGGCGACGCCGACGCCTGCGGGCTGCGTGCCGCCTACCAGGCGTCGAGCGCCACCATCGGCCGCGAGATCAGGGTCGAGCTGCCCGGCGAGCGCATGCTGACCGGCACCGCGACCGGCATCGACCACGCCGGCCACCTCCAGGTGACCGCCGGCGGCGAGCGCCACACGCTGAGCGCCGGAGACGTGGTGCACGTTCGACCCTCGACGTAGCCGGGGGCGACTCCGAGGTGGCACGATTTGCGCATGACCATCCCGGACCACCATCTGACGCAGGGTGAGCGGCGCATCAGGTCCTTCCATCCGCACTGGAAGCGACTCGTCGTCCCCGCCGTCGCGCTCGTGCTGATCGCCGCGGCCTCGGGCGCGGGACTGTACTTCATCCCGGGTGACTGGGAGTACGCCTTCTTCGCCCGCGTCGCCGTGGGCGTCGTCGCGCTGATCCTGCTGACCGTCTGGACGTTCGTCCCCTATCTGCAGTGGAAGAACACCGCCTACGTCCTCACCACCCATCGGTTCACGATCAGCACGGGTGTGCTCAACAAGTCGACCGACGAGATCCCGATGGCCAAGGTCAACACGGTCAGCTCCGACCAGACGTTCGCCGAACGCCTGCTCGGCTGCGGCACCTTGTCCGTGGAGTCGGCCGGCGACAGGGGCCAGATCGTGCTCCGCGACATCCCCAAGATCCAGGATGTCCGCACCGACCTGTTCCGCCTGCTGGAGGACGCCTCCGACGGCACCATCGACGGCCGCTGACGTGACGTAGCCTCCACACCGTGGACGCGTCAGAGACCAGGGGCAGGCCGACCGCCGAGGAGATCGACGGTCTGCTCCTCGGCATGCCTGCCCGCTACACGCGCGGCGAGGTCGCCGCGGAGGCAGGCGTCCCGACCGCCCTGACCGAGCGCATCTGGCGGGCCCTCGGGTTCGCCTCGCTCGCCGACGACGCCGTCGCGTTCTCCGACGGCGACGTGGCCGCGCTGCGGCGGGTGCGGATGATGCTCGACAGCGAGCTGCTCGACGAGCAGACGGTCATCCGGATGGCCCGCGCGCTCGGCCAGACCACGGCCAGGCTGGCCCAGTGGCAGGCCGAGATCATGATCGGCGCGATGCTGCCGCCGGACGAGGAGCCGTCCGACGAGGACCTGACCCGCATCCTCGACACGGCGCGGGAGCTGCTGCCCGGCTTCGAGCAGGTGCTGGTCCACGTCTGGCGCACCCAGCTCGCCGCCGCCGGCACCCGCCTGCTCACGATGGCCGACTCCCAGGCCGAGGCGGTGCCCACCCGCCTGCTGCTGGCGGTGGGCTTCGCCGACCTCGTCTCGTTCACCCGGCGTTCCAGCGAGCTGACCGAGCGGGAGCTGGCCGAGCTGGTCGAGGGGTTCGAGGCCCGCGCCGCCGACGTGGTGGCCGCGCACGGCGCCCGGCTGGTCAAGACGCTCGGCGACGAGGTGCTCTTCACCGCGCCGACCCCGGCCCAGGCCGCGGCGATCGCGCTCGACCTGGTCGAGGCCGACGAGCTGCGCATCGGCATCGCGTACGGGCCGGTGCTGCCTCTCCTGGGCGACGTCTTCGGCACCACGGTCAATCTGGCCGCCCGGCTCACCTCGATCGCCCGGCCCGGCGCGATCGTCGTCGACACCGGCATGGCCGAGGATCTCGGCGACCGGCCCGAGTTCGAGGTGCGCCGCCTCAGGCGCCGACCGGCACGCGGCCTCGGCGTGGTGCAGCCCCACGTCTTGCGGAGATCACCCCACTGACACAAGATGGCTGCCATGCCGTACGAAGTGCAGGGCGTCATCGCCCGAGGTAAAGGCCAGGAAGTGTCAGTCGAGACGGTGATCGTGCCCGATCCCGGACCGGGCGAGGCGGTCGTCTCCGTCCAGGCCTGCGGGGTCTGTCACACCGACCTCCACTACCGCGAGGGCGGCATCAGCGACGACTTCCCGTTCCTGCTCGGGCACGAGGCGGCCGGCGTGGTCGAGGCGGTCGGCGAGGGCGTCACCGAGGTCGAGCCGGGCGACTTCGTGATCCTCAACTGGCGGGCCGTGTGCGGTCAGTGCCGCGCCTGCCTGCGCGGACGCCCCTGGTACTGCTTCAACACCCACAACGCCGCCCAGAAGATGACGCTGAGCGACGGCACCGAGCTCTCGCCGGCCCTGGGCATCGGCGCCTTCCTGGGCAAGACCCTGGTCGCCGCCGGACAGTGCACGAAGGTGTCGGCCGACGCCCCCGCCGAGGTGGCCGGGCTGCTCGGCTGCGGTGTCATGGCCGGTCTCGGCGCCGCGCTCAACACCGGCAACATCACGCGCGGCGACACGGTGGCCGTCATCGGCTGCGGCGGGGTCGGCGACGCCGCCGTGCTCGGCGCCTCCCTGGCCGGCGCGTCGAAGATCATCGCCGTCGACGTCGACGACCGCAAGCTCGAATGGGCGCGCGACTTCGGCGCCACCGACACGGTCAACTCCCGCGCCAACGACCCCGTCGAGGCCATCCGCGACCTCACCGGCGGGTTCGGCGCCGACGTGGTCATCGAGGCCGTGGGCCGTCCCGAGACCTACCGGCAGGCGTTCTACGCCCGCGACCTGGCGGGCACGGTGGTCCTGGTCGGCGTGCCGACTCCGGAGATGAAGCTGGAGCTGCCCCTGCTCGACGTGTTCGGCCGCGGCGGCTCGCTCAAGTCCTCCTGGTACGGCGACTGCCTGCCGTCCCGTGACTTCCCGATGCTGATCGACCTGTTCCTGCAGGGCCGGCTCCCGCTCGACAGGTTCGTCACCGAGACGATCGAGCTCGGCCAGGTCGAGGAGGCGTTCGCCAAGATGCACCGCGGCGACGTCCTGCGCTCGGTGGTGATCCTCTAGATGCTCGACAGGGTCATCACCTCGGGAACGTTCTCGCTCGACGGCGGCACGTGGGACGTCGACAACAACGTCTGGCTGGTCGGCGACGCCCGCGAGGTCATCGTGGTCGACGCCGCGCACGACGCGCGGGCGATCGCCGACCGCGTGGGCGAGCGCACGGTCAAGGCCATCGTCTGCACCCACGCGCACAACGACCACATCAACGCCGCCGCCGAGCTCGCCGACCTCACCGGCGCGCCGATCCTGCTGCACCCGGCCGACCAGGTGCTGTGGGAGCAGGTGTACGACGACACGGTCCCGTACCAACCGCTGAGCGACGGCGAGAAGATCGAGGTCGGCGGGATCTCGCTGGAGGTGCTGCACACCCCGGGCCACGCGCCGGGCGCCGTCTGCCTGTACGCCCCCGAGTCCGGCACGGTGTTCAGCGGCGACACGCTGTTCAAGGGCGGCCCCGGCGCGACCGGCCGGTCCCACTCCTCGTTCGAGCAGATCATCGAGTCGATCCGGGAGCGGCTGCTGGTGCTGCCCGGCGAGACCGTGGTGCACACCGGCCACGGCGACTCCACCACGATCAGGGCCGAGGCACCGCATCTTGAGGAGTGGATCGCCCGAGGTCACTGAAGTCTTCCGGGGGAGCACGACCTATGTGGCGCAGGTCACATAGGCAAGCCTTACCGAAGTGGGTTATCTTAGGCATGCCTAACCTTCGTTGGGCGCTTCCTTCGCTTGAGAGGCTCCCCCAGGATGTACGTCTGCGTGTGTCGTGCCGTGACCGAGAACGATGTGCACGACTGCATCGCGGCAGGCGCCCGGAGCGCTCGCCAGGTTCGCGACACCACGGGCGCCGGCGGGGACTGTGCCACTTGTGTCCGGAAGATCTGTGCGATCCTGAAGCGGTCTGAAGAACTGACGACCGCTTAACCGCAGGGGGCCCGTTCCATGCAGGGCGACAAGCAGATCATTGAGCTGCTCAACGAGCAGTTGACAGCTGAGCTGACCGCGATCAACCAGTACTTCCTGCACGCCAAGATGCAGGAGAACTGGGGCTACACCAAGCTGGCGAAGCACACCCGCGACGAGTCGTTCGACGAGATGCGCCACGCCGAGCGCCTCACCGACCGCATTCTCTTTCTGGAGGGGCTGCCCAACTACCAGCGACTCGGCACGCTGCACATCGGGCAGACGGTCGAGGAGCAGCTGAGGGCCGATCTCGACGTCGAGCTCGCGGTGGTGCGGCGGTTGCGGCCGGCCATCGCGTTGATGCGGGAGAAGGGCGACATCACCTCGGCCCGGATCTTCGAGGAGATCCTGGCCGACGAGGAAGAACACATCGACTACCTGGAGACCGAGCTCGGCCTCATCCAGGCGCTGGGTGAGCAGCTCTACCTCGCCCGCTACGCGGACACGTCGGCCAAGGAGTTCCTGGACGCCTAGAGCTCCAGAGCGACGCTCACGACACGCGACGCGCCTGCCGGACCGATTCCGGCGGGCGCTCGCGTTTTCCCAGCGCGAGATGTCCCGGAGCAAGCCATTCCACCGCGCGTCATTTCCCCGCGAAACGTTCCGACGCGACACGCCGAACGGCGCATGGGTTTCTTTGAACACGCCAGGGTCGAGTTTCGCCTTTCATCCCGGCAGTCACGGTAATTTAAGCCGGACTAACTGATGTTTATCATCGTTTGCCCAGGTCAATGGATAGGTCAACGACGAGTCAAACCGTGCGCTGTACCCGGGAAACGATCGCCTAAGGTCCTACGATCGCTTCATGACCTGCGTACTTCTCGCCGAGGATGACACCTCGATTTCCGAGCCGCTCGCGCGCGCACTGCGCCGTGAGGGCTATCAGGTTGAGGTGAGCCCCGACGGCCCGCAGGCCCTCGAAAGGGCTCTGTCGGGGGGCATCGACCTCATCGTTCTCGACCTCGGTCTGCCAGAAATGGACGGCTTGGAGGTCGCTCGCCGGATCCGCGCCGAAGGGCACGGCACTCCGGTTCTCATACTCACCGCCCGCGTCGACGAGGTTGACACGGTCGTCGGTCTCGACGCCGGCGCGGACGACTACGTCACCAAACCCTTCCGGCTGGCCGAGCTGCTCGCCCGCGTGCGCGCGCTGCTGCGGCGCGGCACGTCGGAGACCCCGGTCGTGCAGGGCGTCCGCATCGACGCCGACTCCCGGCGCGCCTGGATGGGGGAGAAGGAGCTGCATCTCACGACCAAGGAGTTCGACCTGCTCCGCGTGCTGGTCCGTGACGCGGGCAAGGTGGTCACCCGAGAACAGATCATGCGCGAGGTGTGGGACACCAACTGGTGGGGTTCCACCAAGACACTCGACATGCACATCTCCTGGTTGCGCCGCAAACTCGGCGACGACGCCGCGAAACCTCGCTACATCACCACGGTCCGAGGGGTCGGCTTCAGGTTCGAGCGCGAGTAGGAGATGCGCCGCCGCCTGCTCTCCTCAACCCTGGTCGTCGCGGTCATCGCGGTCCTGTTGCTGGGGGTCCCCCTGGGCATCGTGGTCAGCCGCTTGATCGTCGACGAGGCGGCCCAGGAGCTCAGGGCGGAGGCGACCCGCCTGGTGGGGGAAGTCGAGTACGCCCGCATCCAGGAGACGCCGCTGGACCCTCAGCAGCTCGAACAGAAATATCCAGGCCGCTACATCCAGATCTACGAACGCGCGAACCCTCCCAAGGCGACCATCGTCGGCACCTCGCCGCCGACCGGCCGGCAGATGGCCGAGGACGCACAGTCCGAGAACGGCATCTACGTCCGGGTCAGTCGTGACAGGGCCCAGGTCGAGCAGGACGTCCGAGCACGCCTGCTGCTGATCGTGGCCCTGGCCGGCGCGGCGCTCGCCGTCGCGGTGGGGCTGGCCATCGTGCAGTCACGCCGCCTCACGCTGCCCCTGCAGGACCTGGCGAAGATCGCCGACCGGCTCGGCTCCGGTGACGCGCGGCCGAGCCGTCACCGCTACGGCATCCCCGAGCTCGACCGGGTGGCAGAGGTCCTCGACCGGAGCGCCACCCGCATCTCCGATCTGCTCACCCGCGAACGAGAGTTCGCCACCGATGCCTCCCACCAGTTGCGCACCCCGCTGACCGGGCTGACCATGCGCCTGGAGGAGATCGTCGCGGCCGCCGAGGAGCCCGACGTCGTCCGCGAAGAGGGCGAGGCCGCCATCGTGCAGGCCGAACGGCTCACCGCGGTGATCGACGAGCTGCTCGCCGCGGCCCGCCGTCAGCGCCACGCCCAGGCCGAGCCCATCTGCATCGACGAGGTCATCGACCAGCAGATCATCGAATGGGAGCCGGTCTTCCGGGGAGTGGGCCGCCGCCTGGTGCTCCAGGGCACTCGGGAGCTGAAGGCACTGGCCACCACGGGCGGATTCGGTCAGGTCATCGCCACGCTGCTGGAAAACTCCGTCCGCCACGGCGGCGGCACGGTCACCATAACCACCACGAGTGGCGACAACTACATCGTGATCGAGGTGGCCGACGAGGGGCCCGGCATCTCCGACGACATCGCGCCCAAGGTCTTCGAGCGCAACATCAGCGGCGGCGGTGGCACCGGGCTGGGGCTGACGCTCGCCCGCGCGCTGGCCGCCGCCGACGGCGGCCGTCTCGAACTCGTCCGCCGCCGCCCCGCCACGTTCGCGATCTTCCTGCGTCCGGCCGAGCAGAACGAACGGACCCGCGTCGTCAGCGGTCCTGCCTGACATCGGCCTCGGGCAGCTCGGCCGGGATCGGCGTGGTCGCCTCCAGGAACACCCACTTCTTGTACGACCAGAAGCGGAACAACGTGCCGAGGCCGACGCCCACGAAGTTGGCGATGTTGAGGCTCAGCGGGTCGTCCAGGTGCAGGGTGTACTTGGTGAATCCGATCACCAGCAGCCCGAACAGCAGGGCGATGCCGTTGAGCAGGAAGAACAGGAAGTATTCGCGGCCCAGGCCGCTCTGCTCGCGGTGCCTGAACGTCCAGAACCTGTTGCCCAGGTAGGCGAACGTGGCCGCGATGATCGTGGCCAGCACCTTGGACGTCAGCGGGCCCAGGTCGACCACCAGCAGGAACACGTTGTACATGCCCGTGTCGACGACGAAAGCCAGGGCGCCGATGGTGCCGAACTTGGTCAGCTCACGCAGCAGGGCCGAGAACCGCTGGTAGAGGGGCCTTATGAAGTCCACGTCTCCTGGTCGGTCCTTCCTGTCCATGGTGCATATGGGGCATGACCTACCCAGCGTACTGGCCACCATCGCACCCGAGGGCAAGCCCGCTGAGATCGCCGCCCCGACCGCCCCGTCCTGTGCCGCTGAACAGGGACGCGACGGATGAGAAGCCATTTCGCCCCGGTAAGCTCACGAGCCGTGAGTTCATACAGCCCCATCGGGCCGGTCGTCGGCGTGGTCGGCGCCGGCCAACTGGCCAGGATGACGCAGCAGCCCGCCATCGCGCTCGGCGTCGAGCTGCGGGTGCTCGCCGCCGCTCCGGGAGAGAGCGCCGCCCGGGTGATCGTCGACACCCGGATCGGCGACTACCGCGACCTGGCCGACCTGCGCGCGTTCGCCCAGGGCTGCGACGCGATCACGTTCGACCACGAACACGTGCCGACCGAGCACATCCGGGCGCTGGCCGCCGACGGCGTCGCGGTGCGTCCCGGCGCCGACGCGCTGGTGCACGCCCAGGACAAGGCGGTCATGCGCGAGCGGCTGACCTCCTTCGGCGCCCCCTGCCCCGCCTGGGCCCGAGTGTCCGGCGTCGAGGACGTCACCCGTTTCGCCGCCGAACACGGCTGGCCGGTGGTGCTGAAGGCGATCCGGGGCGGCTACGACGGGCGCGGCGTATGGGTCTGCCACTCGGCCGCCGACGCCGAGGCCGCCTTCGAGTCGGGGGTGCCGCTGCTGGCCGAGGCTTTCGTGCCGTTCGAGCGGGAGCTGGCCGTGCTGGTGGCGCGCTCGCCCCACGGGCAGGGCGTCAGCTACCCGGTCGTGGAGACCGTGCAGCGTGACGGCATCTGCGTCGAGGTGCTCGCGCCCGCCCCCGGTCTCGACCCGGAGGACGCCGCGCAGGCCCAGCGCATCGCGCTGGAGATCGCCCAGGAGCTCGGCGTGACGGGGCTGCTGGCGGTGGAGATGTTCCAGACGGCCGGCGGGATGGTGGTCAACGAGCTGGCCATGCGGCCCCACAACAGCGGCCACTGGACGATCGAGGGCGCCAACACCTCGCAGTTCGAGCAGCATCTGCGGGCGGTGCTCGACCTGCCGCTCGGCTCGCCGGCGATGACCGCGCCCGTCGTCGTGATGGCCAACCTGCTCGGCGGTGACGACCCCGACCTGTTCAAGCGCTACGAACACGTGATGGCCCACGACCCGGGCGTCAAACTGCACTTCTACGGCAAGGAGGTGCGGCCGGGCCGCAAGATCGGCCACGTGACCGCCCTCGGCGACGACCTCGAGACCGTACGCGCCCGCGCCCGGCACGCCGCCGTCTACCTGACCACCGGAGAATACTCGTGACGATCCCGACCCCCGCTCCGGCGGCGAAGGAGGCGGCGTGACCATCGGCATCGTGATGGGCAGCGACTCCGACTGGCCCGTGATGAAGGCGGCGGCCGAGGCCGTGGCCGAGTTCGGCGTGCCGTTCGAGGCCGACGTGGTCTCGGCGCACCGGATGCCGCTCGAAATGATCGAGTACGGCCGGCAGGCCGCGTCCCGGGGCATCAAGGTGATCATCGCCGGGGCCGGGGGCGCGGCGCACCTGCCGGGGATGCTGGCCTCGGTGACCCCGCTGCCCGTCATCGGGGTGCCGGTGCCGCTCAAGTACCTCGACGGGATGGACTCCCTGCTGTCGATCGTGCAGATGCCGGCCGGGGTGCCGGTGGCGACCGTGGCCGTGGGCGGGGCTCGCAACGCGGGGCTGCTGGCCGTACGGATCCTGGGGGTGTCCGACGAGGGGCTGCGTGAGCGCATGGCGGACTTCCAGGAGGACCTGAAGGCCCAGGCCCACGCCAAGGGCGAGCGGCTCCGCGCGGAGGCGGCGAGCCTGGACTGACAGTGATGATGTAGATGAGCGCTTCCCGCCAGGGTCTGACCCTTGGACTGACTGACCTTCGGGTCCTCAACGG